>CALVAZ010000072.1 GCA_944325675.1 Candidatus Gastranaerophilales bacterium | reverse complement strand
GAGGCGTGTAAACTCGCTATAAATATAATTAACTTTTCTATCCCCTCATATTTTTACCGCTCAAACAGTACACGCCCCTGACATTTGTTTCGGCGACAGTTATTGTTCACTTCGCTATCGCGGAATTTGGTCAATCCTCACCGTTGTCCTTAGGCGCGAGCGAGCAGAGGCTGAAGGTCGGCGGAATTTTCCGCCGCCGAAATGCCATTTAATGCGAGCGAGTAAGAAAGCGCGGTGAACAATTGCAAATTTTACACCCCTCACCCTACCCTCTCCCACAAGGGGAGAGGAAATATGGTGGAAAATTTGCAACGGCACGTATGTGCGCCCTTTAGGGCTTTGCAATCCGAAGGATTGCCCAAAACGATTGCGTGTTTCTCTTTCTTTTGCCGGCGTTTTCTTTCTCTTTACCTCGCAATTAAAGAGAAAGAAAATGCCGATTAGTAACGATAATAATTCTTGTGTAAAGCGGTTTTGCTAATTACTGTGTTATTTGGCCAATAATTATATAAGTGCTGTCATCAATATTGTCACTATATCTTGTCCTGCCTCTGGCAGATAATAGTTTTTATGTAAACAATTTGTATTATTGTCAGATGTTCATTATAATAAAAGTAATGAACGAAATTGATACATCCAGACTTGAAGAAATAAAAACAAAAGTTCACCAAAAACTTGAAGAAACCGAACTTTACAGATACAAGGGAACTGTATCTAAGCTTTTGGGCTTGACAGTAGAGGTAAAATTACCCGGGCTTAAAATAGGTGACTTATGTTATATAGAAACCAATGACGGACAGCAAAAGCCGGCAGAAGTTGTCGCATTTAAAGGCGAAATGGCACAATTGCTGTTACTTTTGGACGGTGTAGGAATAGGGCAGGGAAGCCTTGTAACCTCAACCGGCAGACCGATAATTATACCGGTCGGTGATTTTCTTTTAGGCAGACTTATTGACCCTATGGGGCAGCCGTTAGACGGCAGGCCGCTCGATACAACAGGAGCACAATGGCGTTCAATAGAAGGCCCGCCTCCGGGACCTTTTGAAAGACCGATTATTACAGAAATTTTTTCAACAGGAGTTCGAGCAATTGATTCTTGTATGACAATGGGTTGTGGCCAGCGTTTAGGACTTTTTGCAGGCTCAGGAGTCGGCAAAAGTACTTTATTAGGTATGATTGCGAGAAATTCCGATGCAGATGTAAACGTTATGGCGCTAATCGGAGAACGTGGCCGTGAGGTTAAGGAATTTATAGAAGATTCTTTGGGCGAAGAAGGCATGAAAAGGTCTGTTCTTGTGTGTTCTACTGGGGACAAACCTCCATTGATAAGACAAAAGGCACTTCTTGCAGCAACTGCTGTTTGTGAATATTTTAGAGATCAAGGCAAAAAAGTTTTCCTAATGACAGATACCGTAACACGTTGTGCTATGGCAGGCCGTGAAGTAGGGTTGGCAACGGGTGAACCACCTACAATGAAAGGTTATCCGCCATCAATATTTTCTTGGCTTCAAAAAGTTTTGGAACGTGCCGGAAACAGTCCAAAAGGTTCAATTACGGCTTTGTACACAGTTCTTATGGAAGGAGATGACATTTCTGACCCGATTGTAGATACCGTTAGAGGTATTGTTGACGGGCACATTTTCTTGTCAAGGAAAGTTGCCGAAATGAATCACTATCCAGCAATTGATGTTTTAGGAAGCATCTCAAGGCTTATGTCGTCGATTGCTACACCTGAACATAAGGCGGCCGCCGCTAAGATGAGAACAATTCTTGCAATGTATCGGGAAAATAAAGACTTGATTGACGTTGGTATGTATCAACCTGGAACGAATCCCAAGCTTGATATTGCAATAGAAATGATGCCTCAGGTTAATGCTTTCTTACAACAAAGAACCTCTGATAGTGTTACTATGGAAAATACAATTAATACACTAATTAACATGATGAAAGATGTTGATATTTAACTATCATTTTAAACCAACAGCATCCAATCTTTCTTCCAAAGTTTTACCACCAGTCTCTTTGGTCAGATATCCTTTGAAATACTGCATCCCATCATTATTTCCATAAATGATTATGCCATATAAATCGTACCCCCATCTATTAGGCCCCTTCTTACCATTTATATCAAAGGCAAAAACAGGTCTGCCAGCCGTACTGCCAAATTGAATTATGTATGTACCATCTTGCAAGACAAAAACCGGATATCTGTTTTTTATGTTACTATCCGAAAATTCCATAGTTTCAGTAACATTTTCACTGTCGGGATTTTTTTCTAAAAGAACCTTGTCATAACCTTTTAGATCACTTGGTAAACAACCATCGGCCAAAGCATTGCCATTACAAAGTTTTGCCACCTTTAATTGCTTGCCAAAAACCTCATCATACAGCGTCTTACATTCATCAAAACGCCCAGCGTAATCAGAAGGAACAGGCTTACCGGTTTCATTACAAATTTGATACTTCTTACCATCTTCACCTGTTACATTGACTCCTGTGCACACACCTGCATATGGATTATTTTGCCAATAGTGACATTGGATAGGACGTCCCTCAATTGTTTGAACATTCAAAAAAGCCTGTTTAAAAGTACTATAAAATTTTTTAAACTGGTTATTCAATGTCATTTCCTGGATATTATGTACAATCGTTGAAATTGTTATAGCGGCAACAATACCAATTATACCTAAAGTTATCAACACTTCAGCTAAAGTAAAACCTTTTCTTGATTTATAATTCATCATATTTGAATTATAAATTTTATTGGCTATACTGTCAAGTTCCTTACTATATCTACTTAAAGGAGTTGCCCCCCCCGTTCCTTTCATAGAATTTCATAGCATATCCTCCTACTTGTAGCGATTATAGCAGCAAAATAAGTATTTTGCAAGAAAAGTATCTTTTTTTATTTTGTGATAAGATAATTGGGTAAAGGAGAATTGATGAATTTACCTGAAAATTATGGAATTGCCCTATTATTAACACTTTTTGCCGGCCTAACCACAACAATAGGCGGCGGAATAGCATTTATAGTAAAAAAGAATAATCTAAAAGCGCTTTCTATAGGGCTTGGCTTTTCCGCAGGTGTGATGATATTTTTGTCTTTTAACGAAATTATACCTGAAGCAGGTAAAATGCTGAGCATAAATTTCCCAAACGACTATAATTGGATAGTATACGCCGGATTTATTATCGGTATAGTTGTTGCAATACTGATAGATTACTTTTTACCGGACCATATTGATACCGAAGAACTCCTAAACCCTGATGCACCATGTCTTCATAAACATAAACTCAAACGTGCAGGTCTGTTTACTGCCATAGCAATATGTGTACACAACTTTCCTGAAGGTATGGCAACATTCTTAACCACAACACAAAATATAACACTTGGTTTGTCAGTAGCCTTGGCGATAGCTATACATAATATTCCAGAGGGAATTGCCGTTGCACTGCCTATGTATCATGTGACGGGCAAAAAGCGTTACGCAATGCTGTATGCAGCTTTATCAGGCATAACTGAACCTATCGGCGCATTAGTTGGAATGTTCATATTCAGTCTATTTTTACCTCAAGTGCTTGTTGGGGCACTTATGGCTGCCGTTGCAGGAATTATGATTTACATATCTTTTGATACGTTATTACCATTAGCAAAAGAGTATGGAGATTGGCACCTTTCGATGGTAGGTATAGTGGGCGGCATTTTGTTCATATGGTTGAGTTTAATTTTTATCGGATAGAATATGAAAGATTACATAAAAAAAATAACAGCAAAAGAAGATTTAACATTTGAAGAAATTAACGATATAGTCACGAAAATCGCGAATAATGAGGTTTCGGAAGCTCAAATTGGCGCCTTTTTAGTCGGTATAACATTAAAAGGAGTTAATAAAGAAGAATTTTACGCATTTTCTTACGCAATGAGAAAATTTGCAAGACGAGTAATAACAAACGAATTTATAGTCGATAGTTGCGGAACCGGTGCGGATTTTTCGGGTACTATAAATGTATCGACTTCCGCTGCTATTATTGCCAACACCTGCGGAGCAAAGGTAATAAAACAAACAAATTCTTCAATCACAAGTGCATGTGGCAGCAGTGATTTTTTACATGCTTTGGGTATTAAAATTGTACAAACCCCTGAGCAAGCCCTTGAAGAATTTCACAAAAACGGCATAGCGTTTGTACACTCACCTTATTTTAACGATTTTGCAAAGGTTAACAACCCAATAAGGCAGCAAATAGGAATTAAAACAATATTTAATTACCTTGGACCAATGATAAATCCCTCATTTCCTGAAGCTCAACTTTTAGGAGTTTCATCAAATGAAATGTGTTCAAAAATGTCTTATGCACTGCAAAAATTGGGCACAAAACATGCCATTGTGGTAAACGGAATTAATCCAAATATAGACGAAATAAGCCTATGTTCAAAAAGCACTATTTTTGAGGTTAAAGATAATGTAATTAAGGAATACACTGTTTCACCGGAAGATTTTGGATTCAAAACTATAGACTTAAAAGAACTCCAAGGAGGTTCCGGAATGGATAATGCAAGAATAATAACCGAAATATTCAAAGGTGACAGAAAAGATTCCAGATACAACATAATTTGTCTGAATGCAGGTGCAATGCTCTATCTTTATGGACTTTCTAACGACATAATTAGTGGTATAAAATTAGCACAGGAAGCTATAAAAGATGGTGCGGTTTACAAAAAACTACAAGAACTGCAAAAATCATCAAATACTGCATCACTACTAAAATAAACTATTTCAGTGCAAGACTAAAAAAAAACAGGAAGTTTTTTTCATTTCCCCCTGTTAAGATTTACACTAGCCGAAATATAAATAGCATGTTTATTATACATTTTTTTTAAATAAAACACAAATTGTTAAGAAAAATGTAAATATTTGTTACAAAACAGAACTAATTCTTTAAAGATTTATTGGCCAAATGCCGTCATTCAACATGAATACAAGGACTTTGTTACTAAGCAAAATGAAAGGAAAGCAATGGGACTGGCGGCATCACAAGCAAGATTTTTAGCCATAACATCCAGAAAAGCTTACTGTGAATTTCAATCTATGCAAATAGCACAGGAGAAACTTTCCGTTACACGAGATTTGTCAAAAATTTCGGAAGATTATCAGAATGCTTTAAACACAACAAAATTGGTGTGGGATTATGACGGTACCGGTGAAAACGCATATAATCTTTCTTACGGCGTTTTGATGACACCGACCACACTAAACAATTATAACCCTTATCTTATAACAACAAGAACAGGTTCAGTAGTTTTAAACAGCCAACTTGCAGCAGCAGCTTCTGTAATAAGCTCAACCGGAGCCGCCACAACGGCAACAGAAGAAGGTTACAAAAAATTTGTAGAGGCTTTAGCTGCAAATGGTGTCATACCTGAATCCACAGCTAAAGACATTTCAGACACTGATACATTACCTTACAGCAAAGATGCCGGATATGGTGGCACACCTTTAAACAAGAATGGTGCTACCGCATCTAACATTGTTGGATTAGCTCATGCATCTGAAGACTATAATTTGAATTTATCAGAATTAAAAGTAAATAATACCGGATGGAACGTGAGTGGCCAAGATGAAAAACAAGAAATTCGCGTCAACGGAACAACACTGAACAATGAAGAACTAAGCGAACTTTCAGTGTCAGATTTACTTACCGATACAGTTATTTATACATATACACTTCCTGACAATGACGACTGGACTGGCGATAAAAGAGATCAATTACTTACGCAATTTGAAACCAACATAAGCAGTATTTTGTCTAGCATCCACACAGCATTTACCAGTATTTTAGGAACCGATTTAGTTGCACAAAGCGCACTTAACCGGGCACAACAACTAACACAATCAATATTCTTTGATAATATTAAAACAAGTGACTCTGGCAGGTCAACTTCTGGAGCCAAAAATGACGCAATAAATAATGCAAACACTATTAATGGAATAGGTCATGGCGATGCTAGGGGTGTAAACCATAACGATACTTTTGCAATAAATTTATCCAACCTGGTTTCAACTTACCTTACTTACTTTGAGCTGGTATTGAATGGCTATGACTCTCCTTATAATGTATCAACACAAGTATCAAGCTCAAACTTTATCACAGATGATCCATACTATAACTACGTCATGAAAGATAGTGATTCAGTTGATAACGTAACAGTAATGCAGGCAGATTTCTACATGCAATTGTATAATAACATCTGTGCAAATGGCTGGACACGAAATGATAATATTGAAGATGACAATTATTTAGAAAATGCTTTGAAAAACGGGACTTATTTCATAACTTCTTTGAACGGTGACGGTTATTTCTACCAAGGAAGATATAACGAGGCTGATTGCATTGTCGAAGTTAAAGATGAAGATGCCATAGCACAAGCAGAAGCTGAATTTACTTCTAAAAAGGCTCAACTTACATACAAAGAAGACAAGCTCGACTTGGATATGAAAAATTTGGATACTGAAATTTCATCTTTAACAACAGAATACGATTCTGTTAAAAACTTAATAAGTAAAAACGTTGAAAAAGTTTTCACAATGTTCCAATAAAGTTTCAAAAATCTCGTCAATAGCATCAAAATATTAATTATTCCTTAAGGAATACAATTTCTGTTATGTTCATGATACGATTAGAACAAAACAGAACTTTGGAGAGGAATAATGTTAAGCTTGTTATTAAAAATATTAGGGGACCCTAACGAGAGAAAAATTAAAAACATGATGGGCATTGTAGAACATATAAATGCTTTAGAGCCTCAATTCGAAGCCCTTTCAGATGAAGAATTAAGAGCAAAGACCGATGAATTCAAGGCAATCTTAGCAGAACGTCCAAAGTCTGATGATTTTAAAACTGATAGAAAACTTGAAAAAGAAGCATTGGATAAGATACTTCCGGAGGCTTTTGCAACTGTCAGAGAGGCCGGCAAAAGAGTTTTAAATATGCGTCACTTTGATGTACAGCTAATTGGCGGATACTTTTTACATAACGGACACATTGCTGAAATGAGGACAGGTGAAGGTAAAACTTTAGTTGCAACATTGCCTGCTTACTTGAATGCGCTCACAGGTAAAGGTGTCCATATAATAACCGTCAACGATTATCTGGCAAAGCGTGACAGCGAATGGATGGGTAAAATTTATAAATTTTTGGGCCTTTCAGTTGGAGTTATTTTGTCAGGCGGCAGAAATGCAGAAGACTTTGAAATAAAAAAAGCTGCTTATAACTGTGATATAACTTATGGTACAAACAACGAATTTGGGTTTGATTATTTAAGGGATAATATGGCCGGAAGCCAAGAAATGCTGGTTCAACGTCCTTATAATTATGCAATTATTGACGAAGTTGACAGTATTTTAATAGATGAAGCCAGAACTCCTCTAATTATAAGCGGAAGACTTGAAAAATCTGCAGAGACTTACAAATTGATGGCCAAAATAGCACCGCAAATGACAAAAGATGCAGATTATGAAGTCGATGAAAAAAACAAAAATATAATTTTGACAGAAGACGGTATTGATCATGCTCAAGAATTATTGGGAATAAATGATCTTTTTGACATTAATACTCAATATGCTCACCATCTTTTACAAGCCCTAAAAGCAAAGGAATTGTTTGTAAAAGATACAGACTATGTTATCAAAAATGGCGAAGTAATGATTGTTGATGAATTTACCGGAAGATTAATGGAAGGAAGACGTTGGTCTGACGGACTTCACCAGGCTATTGAAGCAAAAGAAGGTGTTCAAATTCAAGACGAAACACAAACTTTAGCAAGTATTACTTTCCAAAACTTATTCAGGCTTTACCCTAAATTATCAGGTATGACAGGTACCGCAATGACGGAAGAAGCAGAATTTGGCAAAATTTATAACCTTGAAGTAACAACCATACCTACAAACAAACCTGACATAAGAATAAATTACCCTGATGTAATTTATAAGACTGAAAAACAAAAATACCTTTCAGTAGTTGACGATATTATTCAAATGCATGAACTTGGAAGACCAGTTCTTGTTGGTACAATAAGCATTGAAAAATCTGAATATGTTTCAGCACTATTAAAAAAACGCGGGATAAAACATAATGTTTTGAATGCAAAACAACACGAAAAAGAAGCCTATATTATAGCCCAAGCCGGAAGAGTCGGAGCCGTAACTATTGCAACAAATATGGCAGGCCGCGGTACAGATATTCTTTTGGGTGGTAATGCTGAATTTTTAGCAAAAGAAACTCTGGACAGTAAAGGCATTACACCTGACAGTCCTAATTACGAGGAAGAAAAAGAAAAAGCACTTGCTGATGCAAGAGCCTTAACTGAAGATGAACACCAAAGGGTAGTTGAAGCCGGCGGCCTTCACGTAATAGGTACCGAAAGGCATGAATCAAGACGTATTGATAACCAATTAAGAGGCCGTGCTGCAAGACAAGGTGATCCAGGATCAACAAGATTTTTCTTGTCGCTTGAAGATAATTTGATGAGAATTTTTGGTGGAGATAAAATTACATCTCTAATGAATATGTTAAACGTTGACGAAACTATGGCAATAGAATCGCCGTTGATTACAAGACAAATTCAATCTGCGCAGAAAAAAGTTGAAACATACCACTTTGATATAAGAAAAAGTGTACTTGAATATGATGATGTTATGAATATTCAACGTGAAAAATTCTATGCGCAAAGACGCAAAGTCCTTGCGGGTAAAAACCTGAACGAAGACATTCAATTTATGATTGAACGTGAGGTTGACAGAATTTTGAGAAGTTATATCGCTCCTGATATGCATGTTGAAGATTATATCTATGATGACCTTGTTACTATGATAAAAGAGCTTCATTCATACATTCCGCAGCTTTCACACTTTGAAGTTGCAGATGTTCAAAATATGCGTTTTGAACCAATGTATGAAAAGGTAAAAGATTTCGCGCTTCAAGCATATCGAGATCACGAAACTGAAATAATAAATTTCTATAACAATGTAATTTCTCAATATGAGCCTAATTTTGTTCCGCAAGAACCTTTTGCTGACGACAATGTTGTTCGTGACTTGGAAAAAGATATTTTGTTGCGAGTAGTAGATAATAAATGGATTGATCACTTACATAATATTGATATGTTAAGAGAAGGTATCGGTTTGCGTGCATACGGTCAAAA
>CALVAZ010000071.1 GCA_944325675.1 Candidatus Gastranaerophilales bacterium | reverse complement strand
TCGGTTGTGAGTATCCCTTTTATTCTCTTTCGTGTTGTTTGAGCTTTATCGGTTGTTATAACAATTTTTTGTCCTAAGATTTGGTTCAAAAGTGTTGATTTGCCTACATTAGGACGCCCGATTATCGTTGTAAATCCGCTTTTCATAAAAAAATTATATCACAAAAGGTATCAATTTATTAAGAAACTAGCAATTTTTTTTATCCTGCGTTATTATATTGTTATTGTGTAGTGTAACTTAGCAACGGAAACGTGATGATTAATAAAAAATCTATATTAGCAATTGCAACTTTGATGTGTATGACAGTGGCATCTGTCAGTGCTTCAAATTTGGTTCAAATGGATATTAAGAAAAGTTCAGATAATGAAGTTGATGTAACTTTTTACACTACAGGTACATCCGGCAATGCTATGGTTACCCGCAAGTCAAACAATAAATATGTCGTATTAATGCCGAGTGTTGCCGGTTCAGGCACTTCCACTCCTGATTTGAGTGCGGTTAAAGATTTAATTACAAATGTTGATGTTAAAAACGTCGATGATGGAATGAGTGGCTACACAAAAGTTACTTTTATTACTACAAAGCCTGTTAATATAAAAACACACATGCAAAAAGCTGCTCCATTAACTCAAGAAGAAAAGGCTGCAAAAGATATTATTGCTCAAGTTAAAACACATCCTAAACAGACTGTTGCACCTGTTGAGCCTAAAAAAGACACTCCTAAAGTTAAGGTGACATCAAGTCCTGCCCAGCCCGTTATTGATAAACCGATTGAAACGACCGCTAAAAAGATTGGAACGGTATTACCGAAAACATTGAATAAAGAGGATAAACAGGTTAAGGAAGAAGCCAAATCGATCCCTGTTCCGGTGGAAAAAGTCGAAACGCCCGAAGTTTTAAAAGATGTTCAGAATAAGTTTGATATTAAAGAAGTTGAAAAAATTGAAAAGATTTCTAATACAACCGACAGCAGAGCAAAAAATACAAATTCAGGTTGGGCGTTGGTTATATTGCCATTGTTAGGTTTGTATTTACTTGCTAAAATGATAAGAAATTCGATACAAAAATCCAATGTTTTACGTGCGTCTTTTGCAGAACATCTTGCCGAAAAACCACACGTAAAGGAAAACTATGATGACATAATAGGAAACAAAGAACTCAATTGGCAAGAGCGTTACCGTAAGTTTGTTGAAGAATCCAAGGGTAATGTTAAAAATTACAAATATAACTTTATAAAAACCGAGACTGCTCCGGAAGTTCAAGTTAGCGAAATTGACAAAAAACGTATTGAATTAGAAAAAACTTTGGCTAAAACTCCTGATATATATGAGAATAACCAAATTGATATTTCAGAAGATATAAAACCGGAAGTTCAGTCTGAGGATGACTCCATATCAAGTGAACTACGAGAGATAAAATTCACGTCGTTTGCAAAACCGATTTCTTTGCATACTACACAAAGAAACAGAGTGAAAAAATCCTTGCCTAAGATGCCTAAAGCTAAGGAAGGTAAGTTTGTGAAATTGCAAGAAAATCCGTTAAACAGAACTTCAAGAAGATTCAATAATGCAAATTTGAAGGTCTCTGATTTAATTAAAACAGGAAGTCAGTATTTGCCTGAAGAAAACAATGACCTGGAAAAGATTGACAAAGAGCAAAATTATATTATGTCGTCCTTGGATGAATATTTTGCAATTTTGGATAAGGAACAATCGCTTGATAGTATAAGATCAAAAGATGATTTATCTCAAAAAGTTGCAGCAAGTTTAGCTCAAGTTAAGCCTTCGATGAATATGAATAAAAACATGGCAACTTCTAGAAGCAGGAAGGTTGCTTCAAATCCTATTGTACAGAAAACACAGAGTGAAAGCTATTTAGATGGTTTGATAGTAAAATCAGGTTATAATATAGACGATAACAAAGGTTTCTATCTTGTAAATCTAGATGGGGTTAATGCTCTTGTTGGAAGGGTAAAGGATGAGATTTTTGTGCTGAAGAAATTTGATGAAAGTGTCGATAAACTTCAGGTAAGGCTTGATAATGAAAATGTTTATATGGTAAAAGCAGGTGATTTTAAATCACTTGTAGATGTAGACGAAAATAAAATGGGTGTCCTGATAGAACTTTAAAATTTTTCAGGAGTATAAATGTTTAAAAAGATTTTTATAATTTTAGGGATATTAGGAGTTTTTTTTCTGTGCTTTGGGTTTGTTGTGCAAAGACAATCCGGCGATGATAGGATTGTTATACAGTTTGCAAGTTGGGGGTCTAAATCAGAAGTTGATATATTGAAACCTCTTTTGGAAGAATTTGAGAGTGAAAATCCCGATGTAAAAATAGATTTTATGCATATTCCTCAAAATTATTTCCAAAAAATTCATCTTTTATTTGCTTCAAATACAGCACCTGATGTCATTTTTATAAATAATCACTATTTGCCGATATATGCAAATGCAGGTTTGCTGGAGCCTTTGCAGGCAGGTAACAATTTTTATAAAAAGTCTTTAGAGGCTTTGTCTTGGGGGAATACTTTGTACGCAGTACCCAGAGATATTTCAAATCTTGTTGTATTCTATAACAAAGACATATTTGATAAATATGGATTAAAATACCCCGAAGAAAACTGGACTTTTCAAGATTTTTTAAAAACGGCTCAAGCTCTAACTCGTGATGGAATTTTTGGTATAAGTTTTGAAGAGGACACGTTATTTTATTTGCCCTATCTTATGAGTGAGGGCGGTGGAATTTTGGCAGATGATTTGTCAAGACTCATAATTGATGAACCGGCAACCCAAAAGGGGCTGAAATTTTACGCGGATTTGCGAAAAAAATATCATGTAGCACCTTTGAGAGAAGAAAGTGCGAGTGCAACCATGGCACAAATGTTTCTTCAAGGAAAGCTTGCCATGCATCTTTCCGGGCGTTGGTTGGTTCCAAAATATCGCGAGGAAGCAGAGTTTGACTGGGATGTTGTAAATTTCCCCAAAGGTTCAAAAGGTAGTATCGTTCCTCTGGATACTTCAGGTTGGGCAATTGCAGCATCTTCAAAACATAAAATTGAAGCCCGAAAACTGGTCGATTTTTTATCTTCTAAAAGAAGTATCGAAAAATTCACCGAAAGCGGACTTATTGTTCCTGCCAGAGAAGATGTCGCAGAAAGTATTTATTTCCTTGATAATAAAAAGCCATTGCATGCGAGAATCTTTTTGGATGTGATTCAAACCTCTAAACCTACGCCTGTTTCTGTTGATTATAAGGAAATTTTGGATAATTTAAAGGGAAAATTTGAATATTTGTTTAATTAGAGAGCTTTTCTGTTAAATAATTTTTCAAAATCAACATCAAGAGCATTCATTAATGCAATTATGGTTGTAAGGCTAGTATTCACTTCTCCCCGTTCGATTGTACCGATTACCTGTCCGTAAGATAAACCTATCTTTTCGGCAAGTTTTTCCTGTGAAAGCCCTGCACGGTTGCGCTCAGCTTTCAAATTTCTGCCAAATTCGCGAAGAACATTGTCTTTTTCCATAATTACATTGTAGTTAGTTGACAAAAAACATTCCACAATATATAATTTGTTAAAAACAATAAATATATTGTAAAATGCAACATATTTAATTTAAAAGGAGCATATATGAAAAAAGGATTCACTTTAGCGGAGGTGTTAATTACCCTAGGTATTATAGGTATAGTAGCAGCAATGACGATACCAACACTAATTTCAAGCTATAAGAAAAAAGAATATTCAACCAGGTTAAAGAAGTTTTATAGCCTAATGAATCAAGCAATACAAATGTCAACAATAGAAAATGGCCCAACGTCCGGTTGGTTATTGCCTGATACCTACGCTCAACCGGAGAAATTCTGGGAAAAATATTTTGCACCTTATATAAAAACTTCAAGAACTGAAAAGGGAACAATTATGACAGTCCCAATAATTGGTTCAGGTGTTGAGCGTGATTGTTGTATAATTTATTTCCCAGACGGGACATCTTTACTATTATATGCAGTTGCGGCCGTAGATTTTGTTTATGATGTTAATGGATCTAATGGACCAAATGAATACGGTATAGATCGTTTTGATTTTCTTTTAAATAGACAAACAGGGGAATTCACCGGGTATAATTATATGGGTTATGTTGACAGTGATGAATACACTATCGATGCGTTAGATAGAGAAAATATATTAAAATTGTGTGCAAACAGAAATGCTCAATATTGTTCGCAGCTGCTTTTCCTTGATAATTGGGAATTCAAAGAGGATTATCCATTCAAATTATAGCCAAGAAATATGATTTTCATATATGTCCAACTTTAACAGGAATTTATATGGGTTGTGAACAAAAAATTAATATTTAAAAATTGTAAATATTAATGCTCTATATGGTTTATCAGGCAAAGATTGTTACTTTAAATATTTGGTTTAAAAGTAATATAATATTTATGTTAGAATACTTGTATGAAAGAATATGATTTCTACGTAGTTCCAACACCTATTGGAAATTTGGGCGATATAACAAACAGAGCCGTTGAGGTTTTAAAGTCTGTTGATATGATTGCTTGTGAGGATATGAGGGTTACTCAAAAGCTACTTAATCACTTTGATATCAAAACAAAATGCATTTCTTATCACAAATTTAACGAAAAAGAACGTGTGGATTTGTTTTTGAATATTCTAAATGAAGGTAAAAAAATTGCACTTGTTTCTGATGCTGGAACCCCTTTGATATGTGATCCTGGGTCTGTAATTGTTGAAGAATTGCGAAAACGTAATTTTAAAATTACGGCATTACCCGGGGCAAATGCTGTTGTGACTTTTTTATCTCAAGTGTCAAGAAGTTCTGAAGAGTTCCTTTTTGTCGGTTTTTTACCCAAATCTCAGCCTCAAATTCAAGCTGTTTTTACAAAAAATAAAGACTATGATGTTGTTTTTTATGAATCCCCAAATAGAATTTTAAAAACTTTAAATGTAATTCAAGAGGTTAGACCGGATTGTTCCGTTGCAATCGGCAGAGAATTGACCAAGATTTTTGAAGAAGTGGTTTCGGATAAAATATCAAATGTTATCGAATATTTTGCAAAAAATCCTGTAAAGGGTGAAATAGTAGGCATGATTTTCCGTGAAAATTTAGCAAATATTGATTTTGACATGGATGAAAAGATTAAAATTCTTCTTGATAAAAATTTTAAAGCAAAGGAAATTTCAATAATTTTATCCTCACTTTATGATGTCAATAAAAATGATGTCTACAAGCGGGTTTTAGAGTTGTAAAAAATGCCGTGTAAATAGATGATTTTTCGTTGTTTTTTTAGGGATTTGTGGTATAATTTTGTTGAGGATAGTAGAAGTTTTAAGGAATCCGGATTCTTGATTTTTCGTGAAAAAGTTTATAAGTTCATAATAACCCTTTTACTGCTATTTGCATTTCCCCTTAATGCTTTTGCTATTGGTGATTTCTGGGGTAGAAAAAGTATAGATCCTGATGTTCAGGAAAAACAAGAAATGCAAAAGCTTCAAGAAAATCCTCAAGCAACTGAATCTGAAGAATCCGAAGCTAAAGAATTGCATGCGGATACTACTCCTGAACAAGCAGTTGATAAAGAGCAAAAGATAGTAAAGGATATCGAATTATACGGGGTAAATGCACTAAATCCTGAAGATATTCTGGCAAAGATGGTTTTGCAAAAAGGATCTGCGTACAGCCGTGATATAGTTCAGACAGATTTGAGGGCTATATATCAGCTCGGTTATTTCTCTGAAAATATGAAGGCTATTCCGGTTAACAATCCTGATGGAACAGTTACGCTGAAAATTATTTTAGAAGAAAACCTTCCTGTAAAAGATTTTACTATTGAAGGGAATACTGTTGTATCAACGGAGGAAATTCTAGATTGCCTTTTGCCTATGAAAGGTAAGCCTCAAAATATTGCTCAAATTAATGAGGCAATATATGATATTCAAGAGGTTTATTCCTCTAAAGGTTATATATTGGCAAGAGTCGAATCTGTTACGGATGACCCTGACGGAACTATAAATATTGCTATAAAAGAAGGCACCATAAACAAAATAATGATTGAAGGTAACGAAAAGACAAAAGATTACGTTATCGAACGTAATGTTTTGACTGAACCCGGCATGATTTATAACGAAAATCTTATTAAAGAAGATTTGGTAAGATTATACGCTTCACAAGCATTTAAAGACGTTACAAGGGAAATAGAACCGACAGAAGAAGATCCGGATTCATACGATGTAACCATTAAAGTGGAAGAACAAAGAACGGCGAGTATTTCCGTCGGTGGTGGTATTGATACTGTAACGGGTGTTTTCGGGTCTTTGGGTATTGCGGATAATAACTTTAGAGGCCGTAATCAGCGTTTGGCATTGAACGGTTTGGTTGGTACGGGTGTTATATTGAATGATTCTTCAGTTAAAGATCATATGAACATACAGGCTGAATTAAGTTTCTACGAGCCGTATTTCTTTAATGCTGATCATTCATTAATGTCAAAGATATTCTTCAGAGATTTCGGTAGTTATCAGGTTCCTTTAGCAATCGAACAACGAATAGGTGCTGAATTCACCGTTGCACATCGTATAAAGAGTAATAAGCATGCCAATGCAACATTTTCTCTAGGTGTGGAAAATATCAACGTAAAAGAAGGTGATTTTAATAAGATTGCCAGTCTGTATAATAAATATGGTATTCCTATAAGTGAACGTGCAAAACAACTCGAAGGCGGACTATTTATGTCATTGAGTCCTGCTTTGATATACGATACTAGAGATTCTGCCACTGTTACCAGACGAGGAACTTTGGCAAGTGTTAGATTTGATGAAGAAATCGGACTCGACGGATTTGATAAGACTCACGGTAAATTAACCGGTATGGTTAAACAATATATACCCGTTGGTAAAAAATCTTCGTTGTCATTTACTGCAAAAGCAGGTGGAAAAATACACGGTGATAATATGCCTGAAGTTATGGCTTATCGTTTAGGCGGTCCATATACTATCAGAGGTTTTAAAATGAGTGGCGTGGGTACAGGTAATGCTTTCGTTATGGGGTCTGCAGAGTTTGCGACTCCTATCCCGTTTGTTGACAGAACAAGAATTAAATTTCTTAATAACGTAAGATTAACAGCATTCGTGGACGCTGGTAAAGTATTTGATGGGAATGTATCAGATACTTTATATGACAGACCTATGTATGCGATATCAGCGGGTGTTGGGTTAAAATTGTATATTCCTGGAATGGGTCCATTATCAATTGATTATGGTATCCCGCTTACAAATCCAGGAAGAAACGGTTCCGAAAACGGTTACTTTACATTTGGTGTAGGCGATTTAATGTATTAATAAGGAGGTTTATTAACATGAAAAAATTAAAATTGGTGGCTTTAACTACATTTTTAACCATATTGGCGGCTTTTTCTCTGAAAGCTGATGCTGCCGGTATTGGTTTTATTGATTATCAAAAGGTTTTTGAAAATTATCCTTTTGCTATGCAGGCAGTGAAAGAAATTGATTCACAAGGGCTTGCAATTCAACAATATCTGCTTGACAGAGATAAACAGTACAAATCTATTGAAACTCCGCTTAAAAAACAAAACTTTGAAGACGAAACAAAACGTGCATATAAAGCTAAAGAAGAAGCTTTCTTGAAGTTAAAAATGTCAAAAGAAGAACAAATTTACAACAAAATTCAAGCCGCAACAAAAGATGTTATGGTTGAACAAAAGTTAGACGCTATTCTTTCTGACAGAATAATTTTTGTCGGCGGTTTGGATGTAACTGATTTGGTAATTCAAAAACTTAAAAACGGTAAATACTAATTAAGGAGCATTTATGAAATATTCGGCAGATGGAACACAATATCATATAGGATTGAAGCAAGGCGATGTCGGTAAATACGTTATATTGCCCGGAGATCCTAAGCGTTGTGCAAAAATTGCCGAATATTTTGATGATGCAAAATTGGTTGCGGATAAAAGGGAATATACAACATATACAGGTTATCTTTGCGGAGAGAAGGTTAGTGTAACCTCAACCGGTATAGGCGGTCCGTCGGCTTCAATTGCATTGGAAGAATTAGTCAATATAGGCGCAGAAACATTTATTCGTGTAGGAACATGTGGCGGCATGGATTTGGATGTCAAGGGCGGTGATGTTGTCATTGCAACAGGGGCAATTAGGATGGAAGGTACTACTAAAGAGTATGCACCAATAGAGTTTCCTGCCATTGCTGATTTAGATATTGTTAATTCTCTCATTTTAGCGGCACAAAAACTCGGGTACAAAACTCATGTTGGCGTTGTTCAGTGCAAGGATTCTTTTTATGGACAACATTCTCCTGAAAGTATGCCGGTAAGTTACGACTTAACCCAAAAATGGGAGGCCTGGAAACGTATGGGCTGCTTGGCTTCTGAAATGGAGTCTGCTGCGTTATTTATAGTAGGGAGTTTCCGTAAAGTTAAAGTAGGTTCGGTGTTTCTTGCAGTAGCTAATCAGGAAAGAGAAAAACAAAATTTAGAAAATCCGGTTGTCCATGATACAGAAAAGGCAATAAAAACGGCCATTGAGGCTTTGAAAATTCTTATTGAAAACAACAAAAAATAAGGGATTATTTTATATGTATAATAAAAACAAAATGCAATATGTAGTTAAAACATGTTCCAGTGAAGATGTTCAAGATTTGCAGAATTTATTGAATGAAATGTCAATGAATGGCTGGGAGTTATACAGTATGCAAGAAGTTGAATCGGATGAGGGGTTTGTTTACAACTGTATTTTTATGACCGAAGCCAAATCTGCCGGCGATGGTGCAGATGCTGACATTATAAGTATATCCAATTTCAAAACCCAGATGGAAAAAATGCTTTCGCCAAAACTCACTCCTTACGAGAATTGTTTGGAAATTCAATCTAAAATAAGGCATCTAAAGGATAAAATTGCTAAGATTAAATTAGAATTGGATGGTGCGGATCCGGCATCCCCAAGTAGAAAAAGATTGAATGATAAAATTTCTGCCGGCCTGAAAGAGTTAGATGACTTAAAACTAAAACTTGCAAAGGCTACATCACCCGAGGTTATGTTTGCAAAACTCGGTGAAGAAAAATTATCCATAAATTTGAGTGAAGAACTTCTTGGATATGTTGATGATGATAGAGATTCTCAAGAAGAAGAATTGATAGCGGAAACAGTCAAGTCAAGGCTAAAACTTACTGAAGAACTTGGTTATGTTATTCCGAAAATTATTTTCCGTGATGATGAAAACCTGAACCCATATGAATTTTCTATAAAAGTTAGAGGTGTAGATGTTTTCAGGACAATGATTTATCCGAATTATTTAATGTTTTATTCGGATGAGTTAAAATTGGAAAAGAAGATTAAAAATTCCATAAATGATATTGATAAAATTACCGGAAAAAAAGTCGTCTGGATTCCAAAGGATAAAACAAAAGATTTTTGGTACCAAGGTATAATGGGGTCTGAGTACATAGCTAAGGCATTGGAATATGTTGCTGTAAAATATGTTGATGACTTGTTGGATTACGAGGATTTGGACAAATATATTGAGGTTGTAAATAATTATAATTCTTTTCTGGTTGATAATATTATACCGGAAGTGCTGTCGCTTGCGGATTTGCGTTTTATATTAACCAGCCTTATTAGAGAGAGAGTATCTATAAAGGATTTGGTTTATGTCTTTGAAAAGATTAATGATTACGCGGAGGATAGCTACAAGGCTGATTTAGTGAAGAAAATCCGTTTGGCACTTTCAAATAGAATATGTAAAAAATACGAAAATGACGATGGTTCAATAAGTGTGTTTGAATTGTCTGATAAAACTTTTGAAGAAATTTTCTTAAGTTGTGAAGACGGTGATGATTCTGTTGTCAAAATAGATGGTGAATTTGCAGAAAAAATTGCCGCTAAAATTATAAAGCTGTCTAAGAAACTAGGTATAGATACTCCAAAGATAGTTGTTCCGATGGATTATAGACAGTTGTTTTTTGGGCTTCTATCTTTGTACGTTAACAACATTGTTGTTTTAGCTAGTGAGGAGATAGGCTGCAATTATAAATTGGAAATTTTGGGAGAAATATAGCAAAAAAAAATATGTTCGGGCATTAAAACGGTATGCGAATCTTAGGGGTAAATAGTGTAGTAAATTTTCAGCGTAGGCCTACCAAACAGGAAGAACCTGACTTGAAAAAAAATATAAATAAAGCATATGAGCTTATGGGAACAAGTGAGCGTGCTGTTATAACACATGGCGCTTGTTTTCCTGCTGCATATAGGGATACTTATATAGGTTCACCGTACGGAAGTGCTGCAAGAGAGTACAATAAATTTTTAGCTTTGTACGGTTTTAATTCAAATCAACTTGGACCGGGCGGGTTGTTGCAGAAGGGATCTAATTCCCCGTACAATGCTTCTGCGTTTGCTCATAACAGGTTGTTTATTGATTTGGAAGAATTAACAACAGAAAAATATGGCGAATTACTTTCAAAGAAAACTTACGAAGCAATAACTTTACCCTTAAAAAAATCTGATAAAAACTACACAATGACAGACTTTAATAAAGCAAATGAGATTTACAATGTTTCCTTAAATGAGGCATATCGAAGATTCTTGTCACATTTGGCGGAAAATCAAATTCAGGCTGTAAAATTAAATAGGGAGTATAAAAAATTTTTAAAATTGCATGACAGACGTTTGACTGCCGAGGGTGTTTTTAGAGTTTTATCAAATAAATATGGGACCGATGATTATACAATTTGGGATAACGAAAAGGATAGAACTCTTATCACTGATATAAAAGAAGGTGATTTGGATGCCCGTGAAAGATTTAGCGAAATATATGATTATAATTATAATGATGTAGAACAGTATAAATTCGAGCAGTTTTTGTTAACAAAACAAATCAAAGAACATAAAAATTGGCGTGATGAAAATGACTTTAAATATATAAATGATTTGCTGGTTGGTTGTTCTAAAATGGATGCTTGGCGGTATGAAGATGTATTTTTATCTGATTGGGAAATGGGTGCATATGAATGGGGTGGACCTTCTCAAAGGTGGCATATTCCTGTAATTGATCCTAAAAAAATATTTTTGAATGGTGATTACGATTTGAATGAGGGTGGAAAATTTTTAAAGGAAAAAATTGACGCTGCTTTGGAATTTTGTGAAAACATACGTATTGACCATGTAATGGGGTTGATAGAACCTTATTTGTTGGCTAAAAATGTACCTGATGATGATTTTATAACTCAACCGCCAAATTTAAAAAATAAAAATTATGAAAAATATATATCTGAATTAAAAGATCCTGCAGATAGCAATGTTGATTATGATAAATATTGGGATTATACAAAACTTATAGAAAAACTTGTACTTCCGGCATTTAAAGAGCATGGTATAGAAAAGGAATTGCCTGTTTGGGAGGATCACTGTTCTTGGCCTTCAAGATTTAAAAAAGTTTATACTGAACAAAAATTACCGAGATTAACCAATTTGGATTGGGTTAGAGCTGAAAATATAAAAGATATGGAACCTGATAATTGGTTTATTTTAGGGAGTCATGATACTCCGCCTGCTATGACTTATTTAAGACGTACCGCAAAATCGGGTGATGGCAGAGATGTAGAGTATACCAGAAAACAAGAGTCCTGGTCACCTGAATATCTCGCAGGTTATTTGAATATGGATGATTCCAGAGAAAATATACAAATTATTCGTGATAAACTGGCAGAATTGTATAAAAATGATGATAAAGCAATAGTTTTTGCTAAATTCGCTGAATTATTAACAACTCCTAAATTTCAAATTTCTTTTGATGATTTATTCGGAATTACAGATGTAGTTTATAATAAGCCTGGAACAAGTAATAGTGAAAACTGGCGTGCCAGATTGACTGCCGATTATCAAGAAAAATATTATGAAAATCTTTCAAGTGGCAATCCTACTGCCTTAAATATTCCTGAACTTTTATCTCAAGCTTTGCAAGCTAAAATTGATATGGATATTAAAGCTCATAATTATGATGAAGCATATAAAACGCAACTTTACTCCGAAGCTCAACCTGTATTGGATAAACTCAATTATTATGCTGATGTTCTAAAAGAAAAATTTTAGGCTTTTTCTTGAGCTTTGCCAACCTGATATCCCGGTATAGATAGGAAGAGCGGAACCGTTCTTGTGATCGTGCTTACTACGGGTGAATCTTTAGCACCCATAAGTGTTACAGCTAAACAAAGGTCGTCTACATGCGGTGCAAAATCGCTTGATTTGATCTCTCTTTTTTGTTTTTGACCAAATAATTTTTCGTTTATAAAGTTTGTTACTTTATTACCAGTATATATTCCTGCTCCAAGTGCAAAAGCCGTAATTCCGATTGCCGGTATTGCTTTTATAAATTTATTTATAAATTTAACAGCTTTATTGTCATATCTAATCTGTGGTAGTGCGGATTTTATATTATCTTCAACCTTACCGTATAATCTTGATGCCCCTCCGACAAATCCCACAGGAATTAGCACATTACCGGCCAATTGCGTCAGAGCTTCTCGGGCTTTTGCTTTCATGTTCTTTTTGTCGAAGATTGTACCACCAGCAAGGCCACCTGCTACAGAGCCTGTTGCAAGTGATATTATTTCTTTTTCCTCAATTTCAAGTAATTTTCTCTCAGGTTCACCTTTTTTGGCAATTTTAAATATTGCCCAATCCTTCAACGGAGTATTTTTTATTCTGGCAGGATTTAGTGAAAATCCCTGTTTTTTAGCTATCATAGCCAATACTGTTCCGGTACCTACTAGCGAACTCAATGCCGCCCTGGTTTTTATCTCTGCCGGAGATTTTTTCTTAGATTGCTCAACTGCAGGCTCAATTTTTGAATAGTTTGCGGTTTGCGCTCTAAATTGGCTGAACCTTTGAGGACTGTTTATATCTATCGAATTAATGTTCATAAATTTACCTTCAATTTCAATATATCAAAAACACGTCAAAAAAACTATTGTCATATTAACAACATTTTTTCTAGTCTTTTTTACATATCTTATTAATTGTTTATGATACACTATATGTGTAACAATTTATTAATGCGGTATGTGTACATAGCAAAAAAAGTATTTTACATGATTTAAGTGAATTATCAAGTAGTGTATAAATATGAATATTTCACCGATAAATTTAAAACTATCTCCCCAAACAATTAAAGACTTTACTCCTGCCCAGAGATTTGTCAGAGGAATGGAGCTGAGAGGATTGGCCCCGTTGATTTTGCTTGAATGTTTTGTGACAGGCGGCAGAACTATGCAAGCCTTTAAAAGAGGCGGGTTTGATGAAGGAAGGGAGCGTTTAACAGAAGAATCTATTGGTGCTGCTTTTTGGTTTGCAGGTGTTAAGGTATTCAATAAAATTAATGACTTTTTGTTAAAACATATAATGGGTATTAAAAATACCAATTTTGATGCTGAAGGTGATGCTATTCGTAAACCGCTCCAAAATTATATGAAATGGGCGAAGGAAAATGGCCAGAGTATTTCAAAATCAAAAATTGCTGCATTCAAGTTTACTAAAATAGCTACAAGTATATTATTGGCAAACGGACTTGTGGGTTTTGTTGTGCCTAAAATAAATCAGGGGATTACAAGAGCCTATCACGCAAATGACAAGAAATTTAATCCTCAGGTAAATTTCGAAGAATTCAGGACTATGGGGCATAACCCTCAATTCGGCATGGATTATTTTGTAGATAAATCGCAACATGTAGATAAGACTGAAAACAAGCAAAAAATAAAACAAAATATAGATTTTACCGGTGGTGGAGCACAAACTTTGCTTAATTTGGCTCACAAGTTTGAATATGATACGACCTATCAATTACTGTCAACTGACGTTGGTATTTCCGGCGGACGTGCAATAAGTGCAAGAAATAACCATGAGAGAATTGAAATTTTGTGGCGTGACTTATCATCTATATTCTTCTACATGTTTAGTATGCCATTGATAAATCAGCTATTGAACAAAATTGAGCACGGCCGACCTACAAGGCTAAATCCTGTTGGAGCAAGACAAGCAACTGATTATATGAAACAGGTGCTTGAGCATACAGGTCACCATGATAAAACTGCTGATAAATTATCAATTGACCCTAAAGAGTTTGCACAAATTATGTTAGGTGACATTGATGTGTCCGATAAAATGCACAGAGTAGAATCTATATTCGATAATGGGGCAACGACTCTTGATAAATTCCTCGAAGTTATTAAGAAGGAATTTAGTCCTGAAGATTATGCAAAATACTCTGACCTTGCAAAACGTATGTCAAAATTGCAGCCGCAGGTTGAAGGTGTTTCTGTTCTTGCAAAAAGTCAAGTTGAAGCATTATTTAAAGGCGGTGCTTTGAATAATCCTGATTTCTGGGATAATGTCTTTACAGTTGCAAAAGGTGTTGAAAAAGAAACTAAGGTCGTTAATGGCGTTAAAACAACCGTTACAACTGCAAATCATAAAAATTCGTTCAAATTTGTCGCACAAAAAGATTTGGATGAAATTATTGAAAACATTAGGAAATACGTTAAAAGTACAATTAAAAAAGCTGAAAATGCTAAAGTTAACATTGATTTGAACATGTTAGAAAATGCCTACAAAAACAATATGTTCAAAAATACTCTCAACTGGGGCGTTGGCTTTGCGGTGTCAGCATTGTTCTTGTCTACTATTATCCCTAAAATTCAATATTGGATTACGAGGGTTACGACGGGTTCTAACCAGTTCCCAGGTACTGCTGATTATTCTTCTGAAAAGAAATCAAAATAATTATTTCAGCCACTTAAAGCTTTTTACGTAATCGTCACCGTTGATATCGCCATATATATCTACTGCGAATATTCTTGAGGTATTATCCTCATTGTTCGGAATTTTTTTAAGATCATCGGTAAGAACTGACGGAGCTTCGGAGACATTTATGCCCGGTATTGTATTGAATAAAGTGTTCAAAGATGCGTTACCTATTTTGCCGAATAGTGTTGAGAAATTCTTTGTTAAAGCCCCGAATATCTGCATATCTGCTATAAGGTTGGTAAAATTATAGGAACCTTTTAGGTACATATTCAAATCTTTACCTGCTGAAAATATTTGTATATTGTCGGCAATTCCGTTTTGAATGTGTATTTGACCGCTTATACTGTCAAAATTTCCTGTCTTATAAGGTGTGATTAAATCTATAATACCGTTTATGGATAATCCGGTTATTCCGCCTTTGATAAGGTTGCCTGCTTTTAAAAGGTATTCCAGAGATCCGAGTTTTGGCATTTTCCCGTCAGTTACATTAAAGGTTGTATTACCTTGCAGCGTGCTCATACAAGAATCATGGCTTTTTCCTACACAAGATAAATTTATGTTACCGGTAAGATAGCCATATATTTGTCCTTTAAGATCAAAAAGGGTTTCTGATATAATTTGAGCGTTTGCTTTTTGTATATCCATTATGATGCCTGCAAAATTGTTTTTTACGTTATAATTAAGATTTCCCTTTACGGTTCCGTCTGCTATGTGAAACTTGAAGTCAGAGACATTTAATAGGCCGTTTTTATTTAGGCTTAGTGAGGAAGAAAAATCTGTTGCATTAAGATTTTTAATCTTAATGTTTTTTGCATTAATATTTGCATTTTTTATAATCAATTGTTCTATAATATCTATGTTGGGAGCATTACCGGAAAGAGGATTCCTTGAGCTTGCAGCCTCATATTCTTGCAGGGTTGAGGTTATTTTGTTTAAATCTAAGTTGTCCAGGTTTATTTTTATGTTTTCAAATACCAAAGGGGGATTGGGATTATTTTTCATTATTGCTTCAATATTCAAGCTGTTTGTTAAAATAGTTCCCTTTGAGTTAACGTAAATTAGGTCTTTTTTGAAATCTACATCTATGTCATTGATTGTTGCGTCAAATAAAGGTACATCAATACTGTTGAGATTTAACTTGCCTAAAATTAAAGGTGCTGTCGCTGTACCGTTGATTACAATATCAGAAGTGAATATACCCTGTTTCATTAGTGGTTTTCTAAATATTATATTGAAAATTTTTGCATCTGTCGGTTGTTTTGTTTTTACTCTGAAATTGTAAAATTTGACGTCATTGTTCTTTAGAAATCCTATGTTGCCTGAAGCATTCAGCTGGGGTTTGGTGAACAATTTGTTATTTTGTGACGGTATAAGCTGATCATATTGCAGGTTGTTTATCTTTAATCCGGTAGGATATATAATTCCGTCTAAAGCCAAATTTACCGCATTTGAGGATGAATTTTCGTTTAAATTATTATTACCCAAAGTTGCACCCATATAATAGATGCTTGAATTTTCCGAGATTTTAAGCTGTGATTTATTTCTTAGTGCATTTAGTGTTCCTGATAAGTAAGATGAAAAATTTATGTCACCTTTTATTTTTACCGGATAAACAGAGCGATTATTGAAAAATTGATCCACAAATTCTTGTGTTGGCTTCGCGTTGACGTATAAATTTAAAAGAGGATTTTTGTTTAAATTATAAATTTTACCGTCCGCAAAAATCGGCATTTCACCCAGTTTGGTGCTTATTTTATTCAGAATAATTGTGTCGTTTCTTAATTCTACATCTCCGCTTAAAAATGTCATTTTTATATTGGCAGGTGCGTATGTAAAACTTATATTTTTTAGGTTAGTGTTTGTATAGATTGCATTATTTTTTATTTGTCCGCGCAAATTTATTTTGCCTTTTAGATCTTTAATCTCGTTGTGGTTTGGCGCAAAGTATTTTGCTAAATCTTCCAAGTTTGCCAAATCGAAATTTTGAATATTAAAATTGCCGTCTATGGATTGCTTTTTGTTCAAAATATTTGATGCTTTAATGTTTATATTATAAGGACTGCCTTTGAAGATACCTTTCAGTGTAGAAAAGCGCAGATTTGAATTAGTTAAATCAAATTTCGCATTTTCAATACTCAAGTTTTGACTTTTGGATGCGTATATTTTCCCTTTTACCGATAATTTATCGGTTTCAATTTTATCAATTTTGCCTGAGTAATTTACAGCAAAACTTGTGTGAATTTTCCCGATATCATTGCTATAAGGAAGTTTTAATGCCATGATTTTTAAGGCATCTTTCAATACGAACTTATCGGAGATAATGTTTATGTTTGCAATTTGCTCTTTAATTTTGCCGGTAATTTTTAATTTTGATTCGTCAAGGTCTGATTTTAAATCAATATTTGCATCAAGGTTATTAAAGTCTATTTTACCAGCTATATTAGATAAATTTAGCCCTTGTGCTCGGATAGATGCTGAAGTTAGGTCAATCTTTCCTTTGGCGAATATATTTTTGTTAAATACCACATCATTAACATCAACGACTGTTCCAGTAATGTTTAAGTTAAGGTTGGCTTGGCCTTTTGCTGAATCTATAGGTGCGACCAGTTTTTGGATGTCTGCAAGCATCGGTGAGGATTTTACTATTTTTAACAAATCCTCCAAGTTCTGTTGCATTGCTTCTATATTGAAGTTTAAAACACCTTTCAAAGTGCATGTGCCGTCAACTTTTACATTTTTACCGTACAACGTGGCTGAAGTTGTTTGAAAATGTGTATTATCGTCGTTGAATACAAGTCTTCCGGCACCGTTTTGGAGTGTCATGTTATGTATGTCAATAAAGCTTGCCGTAGTATTTTTGAAATTAAATTCTCCCCAGCCGTGAGGATTTTTGCGTGTACCTATGACGTGTAAATTGATATTACCGGTGCCTTTTATATCCATGATGGGTACAGGGCCGAGATCAAAATTTAAAATCTCGTGCAACGGGTTCAATACCGTTTGTGCTATTTTTAAATCTACTTCAGGTGTGCTTTTTATAAGTAAGTCAGCATTTTTGTTCCCATATAATTCGACTTCACCGTTTACAAGTACCGTTTCTTTTTTTGATGCCGGGACTCTTACGTCCATTAACATTTTTTGTCCGTTAAATGTTAATCTTATTGTTGCTTTTTCGGTTTTATTTGGGAGCGGATTGTTTAAGTATCCTTCTGTTACAAGAATTTTGCCGGTAATATCAGCTGTATCGGCCTTGCCTTTTATGGTTAAATTACCTGTGATATCTCCGTAAAAGTAATTATTTTTCAGTGCGTAAAAGTTGATTTCCTCAAGCAAATCATCTTCGCCAGGTAAAAGTGGAATAAAACTTTCGGTTCGTGAATTGTTTATGGACACGTTCAAATTTAAGTGCGGCATTTTCGCATCAAGTCCGGTGATTTTGCCTGTCGTATCAAGATTTATGCCTTCTGATAATACTTTTAAATTTCTTATGTTTATGCCATTTTTTATAGTATCAATATCTGTTTTTATTTCTATTTTATTGTCACAATAAATAGATTTGGCTTTTTCCTTTTGGAAAATTCCGAGTTTATCAACCGTAATTTTGGCAAATACATTCTTATGTTTGTCAGGTTTTGTCGTTGTATCTGCTATTAGGTTTATAATGCCTGAGAGTGCGTCAATTTTACTATTAGGCAGAGCTTTTGCATATTCTGAAAAGTCTGCAAGATTCAGATTTGATATTCTGCCGTTTATTTTGAATTGATCTTCACTTATACGATTTATTGGAAGCTTAATATCAATGTCTGCCATTATTTCAGATGCTTTTTTATTAACGTATAAATTTGCAAAAGTTGAAAGTTTTATTCTTTTGTTATTTTGAAATTCATCAATTGTAAGATAGCTGCCATCCAAAAGAATTTGTTTATTTTGTTTTGTATCGTTTAAAGATATTTTATAATTGCCAATTCTAAAGTAGGCTTTTGACAGAGTCATTTTTGAATCCGGGAGTTGCTTTAACTCGTATTGCCCGAGTTTTAATTTTGAATCTTTTGTGTAGATTAAATTTATATCAATCCTGTCACTTGAAAAGTTTCCTATGTGAATTTTGCCAAACAGCAGAGGAAGCAGGTGAATTTTTAGGGCGGAATGTTCAAGAAATAACGCTTTTGAACCATCATCATTGATTAGGGATACATCTTCTGCCATAAGCCAGACAGACGGAACAAGCCCCATTTTAACATAAGGTTTTTCGATGGATATTTTATAGCCCGTTTTGTCCAGAATTTTTTCTTCTATGGTAGGCATTCTTTTTTCAATATTTATTAAGGCCGGAATTCCCCAATAATAAAGCCCGTATAGAAAAGTTAAAACGGCAACCGCTATAAAAGATTTTCTTATATTATCCATCCTTCATATTATATTATAATCAGTCCATATATGGCAACTAGTAATTTTCACTAAAAATCTCGAAATATCCTTGCGGATGGTGGCAATTGGGGCATTTTTCCGGTGCAGATTTTCCTTTTATCAAATAACCGCATTTTCTGCACATCCAAGTTACTTCGGTATCTTTTTTGAAAACGGTATTATTTTGTATGTTTTCAAGTAATTTTTTATAGCGTGCTTCATGGTGTTTTTCCGCTGTTATGACATGTCTAAAAGTTTCTGCAATTTCGTTAAATCCCTCCTCGCGCGCTATTTTTTCTCCATTTGGATATAATGTTTCCCACTCTTCATGTTCTCCGTTAATTGCACTTGCAAGATTTTCTTCCGTGGTGCCAAGTTCAAACGGATAAGATGCGTCGACATGTCCTACGGTGTTTCCTATATGTTTGTAGAATAATTTTGCGTGTTCTTTTTCATTTTCAGCAGTTTCCAGAAAAATTGCTGAAATTTGTTCATAGCCTTCTTTTTTGGCTATCTTGGCAAAATAAGTATATCGGTTCCTTGCTTGAGATTCACCAGCAAATGAATTTATGAGATTTTGTTCTGTTTTTGTGCCCTTAAGATTTTTCATTTATTGTTCTCCTTTTTAGTCAGGATAAGATTTTTCTATACATTTTACAATTAGAAAACTTGATTAGCCTTACGGTCTATATGGTGACTTAAATACAATACTTTGTGGGGATTAAACGTTGTATGTTGAAGCGCATAATATAGTTAGGTAATAGTAAGGAAAGCAAGCTATGAATTTATTTGCATATACAAAAAAATTATCCGAAAAAATAGCATATTATGACGCTTTGACCAGGAAAGATATTTTTGACCATTACGCTTCAAACCCCTTTTCTCAGCCGATTAATATAACTATTATTTGGGTTGATGAGAAAGATGAATAATATACAACATTTTGTATGAAAAAGGAACCGGAGTATGAAATAATTAAAACGACAGAATCTAGTCTCGGATTCTGTTTCCGTTCTTATCAAATTTATACAAATCAACTTCTCTGATGCTAAGCTCTAAAGTCCCGCCGAAAGAATATTCTGCCGGAAGTTTTGCACTGCATTTTTTGTTCCCTATACTAAAATAAGCGATTTTTTCACTTCCCAAAAGTTCCGTTATCTCAATATCTACAACTTTTTTAATATTCCCCCCGCACACCATCTTTTCAGGTCTTATTCCGTATATTATATCCTTATCAAGTCCTAATTCATTGCCTTCAATAAAGTTCATTTGAGGTGAACCTATAAATCCTGCTACGAATGTGTTTGCTGGGTTATTGTAAATTTCTTCAGGTGTATCAACTTGTTGGATTACACCATTATTCAGGACAACTATTCTATCACCCATTGTGAGTGCTTCTGTTTGATCATGAGTTACGTATATAAAAGTTGTTTGCAGTTTTTCGTGTAGTTTTTTAATTTCTGAGCGCATTTGTACTCGAAGCTTTGCATCCAAGTTTGACAGAGGTTCATCCATCAAAAATACTTTGGGATTTCTCACAATCGCACGTCCCAAAGCTACTCTTTGTCTTTGTCCTCCGGAAAGTTGTTTGGGTTTTCTATCTAAATATTCCGTCAAATCCAGAATTTCTGCAGCTTCTTGAACCTTTTTTTCTATTGTTTTTTTATCTACTTTTCGCATTTTTAGGCCGAACGCAATATTTTCTCTTACTGTCATATGCGGATATAGTGCATAACTCTGGAATACAAAAGCTATATCTCTATCTTTAGGCGGTATGTCATTTACTTTCTTATCGCCTATTAAAATTTCTCCGCCGGTTATTTCCTCCAATCCGGCTATCATTCTCAGAATTGTTGATTTGCCGCAGCCGGATGCCCCGACAAGAACTACAAATTCCTTATCTTTTATCTCTAAATTTACGTTGTCTATTACAACTTTTTTGTCATAAATTTTTTTTACGTTTTTTAGAACAACATTACTCATGTTTTAAAATAAAATCCTTTTCGATAGGAATTATAATATTAAAAGTGGTGCCTTTCATTACTTCTGATTCTGCCCAAACAATACCGTTTAAGCGTCTTGCCAAAATATTTGCGGTGCCAAGACTTATTGAGCGGACAATGTTTTTCTTATTTGTTTTGTCCAATTGATTGTATGGCTCAAAAAGTCCGTCAAGCTCTGTTTCTTGTAGCCCTATACCGGTATCTGTTATGCTTATCTGCATCAATGAATTTTCTTTATAATTTTCAAAAACTTTCATTTCACTTATTAATTCAGGCTCCGGATAGAAAATTCTGAATGATATTGAACCTGTGTCAGTCAATTTTATTGAAGTTTCAAACAGGTTTTGTATTATTGTTTTCAAAGTTTTCTCATCAGAGTATATTGCACGCTTAGCAATTTCTTCATAGTCAAAATTAACTGTCAATCCTTTGCCGGAAACAGCCAAATCATTACTTCTTATAATATTTTGGATTGAATTTACTATATCGAAAGTTTGGTAATCATATTCGTATAGAGTTGACTCAGCATATGAAAATTCAATAAGTTTATCCATAAAATTTAATAAATCATTTGAATTTTTATTAATAATTTTCACGTATTTATCTTGTTTTTCAGTTATTTCACCGCCCAAACCGTCAATTAATGCTTGAGAAAATCCAACAATAGAATTGATTGGAGATTTTATTTCATTCGCTAACTTTACCAACATAGCATTTTTTTCTTTGTTAAATTGACTTGTTTGTTCTGCATTTGTCAAAACGTTAGTCATTGCGGTTATATCACGTATTGTTACAATATAGCTCCCGTGATAATTTTTTGCGTTCAATTCCAAGAAAAATTCTTTTGCTGTCGGAGTGAAAGCTCCTGCGATTATTGGAGTTCTTGTTGCAATAGATTTTTCAATTTTTTCTCTGCCTTTATCAACCAAATCATCAAAGTGATAACTTTTCAAAAGACGTTTGCCGCCTTCAAATACTGTTGTAGCTTTATCGTTTACCCAAGAAATTCTTCCGTCATTTTCGACTATCAAAACAGCATCGGGGAGGTTTTTCAAAACTCTTTTTAAATTCAATCCGTAGAAAAAATCTCTAAATACATTACCTAAGTTCATAATTTGCAATAGTTCCTTTATTATTATATAATTCATAATAGCATAAAAAAATATCACAAATATTAATAGTATAATATTATTAATTTTTGTAATTTTTTTTGTTGTTACCTAGCAAAAAAAATATTTTTAACGTTTTAAAATGGAAGATGTGCGAGGCGCAAAGTTATTAACTTAAAATATAGGTGATAATTATGAGAGAAGTAAACAACAACACAGCAAATCCAAGTAATGTAAATTTCCAAGGCATTCAAACAAGAAGCACGAAAGAGGATGTTATTACGCCGGAAATCGCACCTTCAGAGTCACCTGAAGTTACTGATTTGGGTAAAATGCCCTCTGAAGTTATTGGGCGTTCTCAAGTCTCCAAAACTGCTCAGCAGAAAGATGTCGATTTTGCAGTGAAACATGAAAAAGATGTTGAAGATTTAGACAGATATTTTAATTATCTTATAGACAAAAGAGGTCTTTCTTATGAGCAAGCTTGTGCAATTATAGCAGGTACAGCAGAAGAGTTTTATGGGGCTTAGACTTATTTTTTAGTTTTCTTTGTTGGTCAAGTAATTGACCAGTCCTTTGAGTCCTAATTTATAACTGTCAATTTTAAAACCGGCAATTTGTCCTATACAGACAGGTGCTATTACTGATTTATGTCGGAATTCTTCTCTTGAATAGATATTTGACATATGAATTTCTACAACGGGTAAATCAGCCGTTGTTATTGCATCACGGATTGCGATACTGGTATGAGTATATGCGCCGGCATTTAACACTATTCCATCAAAATGTTCTCTGGCTTGCTGTATCCTTTCTACAATTTCGCCTTCAACATTACTTTGATATGTTTCAATGTCTATACCAAGAGCAAATGAATATGCGTGCAATTCTTTTTCTAACTCCTTAAGTGTAAACTTGCCATAATATTCTGGCTCTCTGTAACCCAACATATTTAGGTTAACACCGTTAATTATTAAAACTCGCATGCTTTTTCTCATGCATATATTATAATACAAAATCAAGTAAATGTAAAGAATTATTAATTTTTATTCTACACATGTAACATATTTGGCATGCTTGAATTATCATGCATGTACAACTATCCCCAAATCTCCTCCCAAGATTATTGTTCAAAGTCACAAAGAAGATGTGGCTTTTTTTTTTGCATACAAAATCTCAACAAATTCACGGTCTAAACTGTGAATTTGTGAACAGATATCTTGCAATAATAAATTTTAAGAATAATTTACTATAACTTCCAACTATGCAGGTATTCTTCTTGTTCAGGAGTTAGGGTATCAATTTCAATTCCCATTGATTTCAATTTGAGCTCTGCAATTTTTACATCAACTTCATGCGGAAGGGTGTACAATTTATTTTCTAATTTCCCTCTATTTTTAACGATAAATTCCATCCCCAATGCTTGGTTTGCAAAACTCATATCCATAACGCTTGCAGGATGACCTTCAGCAGCTGCAAGGTTCACCAAACGACCTTGAGATAGGACGTAAATTGATTTGCCATTGTTTAATTTGTATTCTTCTAAATCAGGTCTTATTTGTTTTATTTCTGTCGTAAATTCTTTTAAGCCGCTTACGTTAATTTCCCAATCAAAATGTCCTGCATTCGCAACAAAAGCACCATCTTTCATTGTAAGTAAATGTTTTACATCTACAACGTGCTTGTCGCCTGTTACTGTTAAGAAAATGTCGCCTTCCAAAGCAGCTTTTTCAATAGGCATTACACGGTAACCCTCCATTGCAGCTTCCAACGCCTTTAAAGGATCAACTTCGCAAACTATTACGTTTGCACCTAAGGCTTTTGCTCTCAACGCACATCCTTTACCGCACCAACCATATCCTGAAACTACAACGGTTTTACCGGCTATAAGAATGTTTGTTGCACGGATAATACCGTCCATGGAGCTTTGACCTGTCCCATATCTGTTATCGTATAAATGTTTTGTCAAGCTTGTGTTAACGCCAACTGCTGGAAATCTTAATTTGTCTTCTTGTTCCATTGCTTGAAGTCTTATGATCCCCGTTGTTGTTTCTTCTGTTGAACCTATAATTTTGTCTGCCAAATCAGGTCTTTCAATATGAAGTGTAGATACCAAATCACAACCGTCTTCGATAATTAAATCAGGTTCATGGTTTATGGCTTCTTGAATGTGTTTTTTGTATGTTTCTGTGCTTTCGCCTGCAATAGCAAAAACAGGAATACCATAATATTTTACCAAAGCGGCTGCTACATCATCTTGTGTTGACAAAGGATTTGATGCCACTAAAACAGCATCAGCACCACCGGATTTCATAACTATGCACAACGCAGCTGTTTCCTTTGTTACATGTGAACAGGCGGATAATTTCAGCCCTTTAAAAGGTTGTTCTTCAATGAATCTTTTTTGTATTTGAGATAAAACAGGCATGTCTTTGAATGCCCATTCGATTTGGTTTTTACCTTGCTCCGCTAAGTTAATATCTTTTATATCACATTTTAGTTCAGTCATTAGCATAGTTTTCTCCTGTTTAAATACAATAATTGTATTTTGTACACGCTTTAATTATAATTCATAAATAACAAATAGTCATATAATATGTTTTGTATGTAAAAATTTCTTAATATAGAATAATATTTGGGCAAAAATATTTATTTAGCTTTATTATAGAAGAAGTAGTAAGGAGTACTGTGTGAAAGTTTATTCAATAAATCCGGCAATTAATAAACCAGCATTTGGAGGATATGCTCCGGCAAAAAATAACCGTGGCAATCAGGTATATGAGTTCAATTTCCCGTTTGATGAAGATAAGTATGACTGTTATTTAGAGATATATAATGTTGTAAAAGATAAAAACAGCAACTTCAGAATTACAGACCTTGTGTCTAATTATACCACTGGAGAAGATTCTTTCCCAATGAAAAACGGAAAAAATGCCGTTAATCTTGCAGAGGATTATTTTATTCCAAAAGACATGCCATTTGCCTATCACTACAAATTGGTAAGTAAAAATGGAGGTTATACTTCTTATTACGTTGATGCCGGTAACATTATTGATGATGTAAAAAGTAAAGGCGCACCATATGAGATTTACAATGTGGTTTCAAGAAACGGATCAAATCTTACCCATGGCGGAGCAATGAAACTTGTCGTGCTTGATAATTATAAAGCGGGTGATGTTTATAATAATGAATTATTTGCCGGTGAATACATATCAGAAAATAAAGCTTTACTGGAAAAGGCTAAAAAATCAAATAAGAATTTTGCCAATAAAATAGGCGGAACTTTGGCAGGGCTGGAAAAGGCTATTGATAATGGTGAGTTGGACGGCTATTCAGCTATTATATCTCTGCCTTTATTCACAGATGACAGTCTGTCAGCCCATGCATATTGGAATAAAAATAACATGCAAATGGCGCATTCACTGGGTAATATAAACAATTATGCTTCCTTACAAAGAAAAATGTTTGCAAAAGGTATGAATTTTGTATCAGACGGTGCTTTTGTTAATGAAGGACTTGAGGGAATTCACTTTGCTAATATTCTAAGATGGGGTGAAAAATCACCTTATTATAACTGGTTTAATGTTTCAGGATTTCCTATAACACCGGGGGTTTTTGGTAAAAATCAGAAATACATATCCCACAAGATTGTAAATTCACCATACAGATATAGGCAGCAATCCGACGGATATATTAGAGTATCACGTAATGATGAATATGACTCCAAAAAACCGACATATATACAGATATTTGATACAAGGCTTGCCAGTGAAGAACAAAAAAATGACAAGCAAAATTTAATAAAATCATACGACATATTGAATACGGGTAATCTATATGAGATAAATACCCACAACGATACTGTTATTAACTATTCTTTTGAAGTGGATCCTGAAACTTACCACAAAAATGTTTTGAATTTGAATGAATACAACGAAACTCATTCAAATAAAATCAATATGAATGATATAGTAGGAACAAGATTCTTAAGTAAGTTTGAGAATTTTGAACTGGAAGATAAGATTGAAAGCAACATAGAAACTTGGGACGCGAATACTGATATTCTTAAATTAAATTATGTAGATTCTCATGCGGTAACTGAGGATATGAAAAATATTCATATCCCTGAACGAATTGAACGTGCAAAAAAATTGTATCGTAACAATATTGAAGTTCAAGATTATGCAATTACATCCGGTATGTTTTGGACGCAAAAAACAAAAGATATACTTACTTTGTATGTGGCACAAAATCTCAAAAATATCGCTAATTCCGATGCTAACGAAATTCACCGGAAGATAAATAAAAATATCGAAAACAAAATATTCCCAAGTCGAATAAAGGATCTAAATAAAGATGTTATAAATAATGTTTTGGTTGGTAAATATACATCAGATCGTAAGTTCTATAACGATTCATACGTAGATCAAGTTAAAATGGGTCTAATGAATTTACCGCTTGATTCAATAGAATTCGGTGATAATTTGGCCGGTGTTTTTGCGTCACCTTACATTTCTAAAAGAGCAACATCCGAAGAACAAATCGGTGTATCAAAATATGATTTATACAAGCAAGGTAACCCGCATTTGCTTGAAAAATATAAAGACGGCTACAATTATACTCAGAAAATGTACAATAATGAACTTTCAACATTTGCTTTGGATATATTAAAAGCCGTCGAAAAAGATTTACCTGCAAACCAAAAATTTTCAGATGGTGATGCAACATCACTTTATGGTAAATATGTCCTGCCTTTGTTAACAGCAGAAATTGCTAAATTTGCCATTATTAAGGCTTTACAACCAAAAGCAACAGTCTATATTAATAAAGAAAATGGTGAAATCGGATATGATTATGAAGCCTTAAAACAAGTATTTTTGCAAACTATTGGCGTTTATGGTGCTTCTCCTGAAGATGAGGCTATGAGTACAATTTCTAAAATAAGAACCGGTATTTCCAAAATTAGTGATGCGGATAAAAAATTGTTAACTGATGCTCTTGTAAAATCAATAAAAGGTACAAGTGTTGAAAGCTTTGCTTTAGCAGATATGATTATTGACCGTTCTGAAGCCGGATTGGACTGGAGAATTGATGCTGCTAAAGATGTTGGAAATATGGAATCATTGAGAAATGAAAGTACTGATTTTGACTATACTTGGAATCAGGTAAATACTTTCTGGACAAAATTTAATAAAGCTATTCTTGGGATTAATCCAAATGCATATCTTGTCGCTGAGCTTACGGATGAATATGATTTGCATGAAATAGGTAATGGCAGGGCTTCGCATAAATATTTAAACGACAATGATATAAGGCGAAAATTTGTCGAAGATACCGGTTTGACTTCTTTAGCTAATTACAGGTATTTCTTTACTTCAATAGTCAGAATGTTTGGTAAAGATTTTGAACAAGGTGTAGAAACTGATTTTGATAAATTACCTACTGCATTATATGAAATTTTGATAGGCGGTGAAAATTACCTTAAGTCATCAAATCTTAATGCTTTAAATTATTCATACACATTTGTTGATAACCATGACAAGCCAAGGGCGCTTCATGCCTTAGCCATGGATATGGGATTATTTTATGCGGATTTGACGGATTCAGACAAATATAATTATAGAGAACGTGCCTTTAAACTTTTAAATGACAGATATGGCATGGAGAATCCTCCAACGAAAGAAGAAATAAACAGTTTCAATTATTCAAGAGTAAGTGCTAAGGCTGTTGCTATGGGCGAGGCTATTAGAACTGCATTTATAGATGCTTTGAATAGTTTAAGTTCTGATAACCAAGTATTTAGTAACAAACATGCAGAAATATTTAAAGCCATAAGTCATGCAGTAACTGATATGGCAAATGGAAGGTATTTAGGTAAAAATATTGAAGCTGACTCTTTTGCGGTTAAGCCTTTTGATCAGACAATTGATGCCGTTGTAAAGCAAATACAGTATCGATATAAAGAAGATCAATTAACCAAAGATGGTGAAAAATATCGCTCAAGAAAGTTGGTTGAACCTTTGCTTACGGATGCTGAATATAAATTGCTGGCGGATAAATCCTTTGAAAAGATTATGACTCCTGCGATGTCAAAATTAATGGGTATTATGAAAGTTTTGGTTGCTCTACCCGGAAAACCAACTCTATATGCCGGCGATGATTTAGGATCAACAGGTTATGAAAGCAAAACAAAAAATATATATATGCAAAACCGTAGTTATGTTCATAATGAATGGTTAAATGATTCAAGTAAGAGTTTTATTAAAGATTATTATGAAGAAATAAATAAGGTTATGGCCCTAAGATCAAAACCTGAACTTGATGCTTTGAACAACGGTGCCCCTTTTATCTTACCTTTGCAGAATGTTTCAAATGGCGGATACAGGACTTCAGTTACAGCTTTATTAAGGCAAAATGTTGACGGTAAAATGGCAATATCTTTATTTAATACCGCAGGAATTAATCATGATCCTAAAGGTAAATACGAGGCTGTTCCTATGTATTTGGACAATGACAGAATATATCTTTCAGCCACTTATAACAAAAAAGATGGCATTGGGATAAATGTCGGATTGAAAGAGGGCACAAAGTTCGTAAATGCAAAAGATGAAAATGATGTTTATTATGTTCATAAAGATGGAAATGAATACGTTTTGGAACACCACGATAAAAGTCCTATTTGTATAAAAGATACTACTATGATTTTATACCATGTTCCGGAAAAATCACAAGTTGCTTTTACAGGAAATATAAACTATAAACCGCCAATTAGTTCCGTACTAAAAGCTTACGAAATGGTTTAATTTATAGTTTTATACACTGAATCTAAAGTGAACCAAGTCACCGTCTTGAACAACGTAGTCTTTGCCTTCAAGACGTGTTACACCTTTTTCTTTGCATGCGACATAAGAGCCAAGTTCCGCGAAGTCTTTGTATGGTGTAATTTCTGCTCTTATAAATCCTTTTTCAAAATCTGTGTGAATTACACCTGCGGCTTGCGGCGCCTTTGCTCCCGCAGGAATTGTCCAAGCGTGGACTTCTTTTTCGCCTGCTGTTATAAATGTTCTTAAATTCAGTAATTTGTATACTGACTTAATCATTCGGTTAATACCGCTATCTTCAACCCCAAGTTCGGCTAAGTATTCTTTAGCTTCTTCTTCGCCGAGTTCCGCGAGTTCTTCTTCAATTTTTGCGGAAATAAGAACAACTTCAGCGTTGTGCTTGGCAGCATATTCCTGAACCTGTTTTGTATAATCGTTTCCGTCTTTCAGGTCGTATTCGGAAACATTTGCCGCATAAATGACCGGTTTTGTAGACATAAGGTTAAGCATTTTTACAACAGGGATTTCGTCCTCATTAAAATGATCTTTAACATTAATAAATGTTCCTTCAGAGAGGAGTTCCGTGAGTTTGGAAAGAACTTTATCCTCAAGAACGGCATCCTTGTCACCGCCTTTTGCCTGTTTTGAGATTCGTGCCTGACGTTTTTCGACAGATGCCAAATCCGCAAGTGCAAGTTCGGTATTAATAACTTCAATATCGTCAAGCGGGTTTACTTTTCCTGCAACGTGGATTGTATTCGGGTCGTCAAAACAGCGGACAACCTGAATAATCGCGTCAACTTCTCTTATGTTATGCAAAAATTGGTTTCCCAAACCTTCGCCTTTGCTTGCGCCTTTGACAAGTCCTGCTATGTCGACAAATTCAATAGCTGTCGGAATTATAACATCAGTTTTGCAAAGTTTTGCCAGAATAGGTAATCTTTCATCCGGAACGTTTACGACGCCTACATTAGGCTCTATTGTACAAAACGGATAATTGGCGCTTTGAGCGTTTT
>CALVAZ010000070.1 GCA_944325675.1 Candidatus Gastranaerophilales bacterium | reverse complement strand
TTGTTGCTGCGATAACGATACCATCTCTGGTTACAAAGATTACGAATAAGGGTTATGTAGAGAAGCTGAAGAAAAACTATGCCTTGATACAAGATGCTACTAAGATGATTGTGGCTGAAGAAGGTGATCCTGCACAATGGGCTTGGTCTGCGTATAATAGTGGGGATTATACCGCAAATGAAGCTATAGTTGAAAATTATAAAAAACATTTGAAAGTCATTGATACATGTCCAGCTACAAGTGATATTAGGTTTACAAAAAAATGTGTATTGGACCGCACAGAATATTCTTATTTGAACGGAAGTAGGGAAAATGTAGGTGATTACGCTGGTGGTTATGCGCTTTTTTATTGTAATTATATTTTAATGCTGGCGGATGGGACTACATTGGGGATAAGATTTGGAGAAGGGCGATGTGGCTACTTTTGGGGAACCCCTAATATTACATTTACAATTGATGTGAATGGTAAGGCAGGTCCAAATACTATCGGTCGAGATATTTTTTATGTGTATATGATGAAAAATGAGCATGGTAAAATCAAACCCTACACTAATGAGATATTCCCAGGCACAATTGACAATACAAACACCTGTAACACAGATAGTACAGGACAAAGTTGTGCATATAGAGTTTTGACTGAAGGCAAGATGAATTACTAGAAGCTGTATTCAGGAATACAGAATTTTTCATTATTAGCATCTTTTTCTACAAATACAAGATAGTACTTCATCGCTTGTTCTTTCGTCTCATTGTAGAATTCTTGAGAAATATATTTTTTGTGTAATTCGGTTCTGTCGCCTGAATAGTTTCCTAAAATTGTGGCATATTTTTCTATATCAGATTTATTTAAGCCACCTCCATAGGCTTTTGTTTTAGCATCGGTTCCGGATGGCCTGATTTCAATATATTTGTCGTCAAATTCCATATACGTTCCGTCGCCGACAAATTTTATTGATTTTAGGTTTGAAAAATCAAGTTCATCGAATGCATCTGAAAGTATGCTTTTAACATCATTCAAAGATAATATATTTTCTTTTATGCCCATTGCAAGTGACAGGTAGAACAGATCGTTTTTGGTTCTTAATTCTTCGCCTGCAATTTTTGCCTGCTTTAATTTTTCAATGTCGGGTTCGGATTCGTTGTAATATGCAATATCTACGCGTGTATCATATCGTCCGATTATTTTATTTTCATCAAATACATTTAACAGGTATTGAGAAAGCGTTAAATTTTCTTTTTCCAGCTTGGCGACAAGCGCAGATGCGACAATAATGGCTTCTGTTGCACTTTTTTCTCTCATTGCAATAGCAAATCTTCCGTGCATAGATTTTATTAAATCTTCAGTTCCCATTATCATTCCGCCTGATTCTTCACCGCCAAATAATAATCTCGGGTTTTGCCCCAGATTTATGCTGTTTGAAAATACATCATCAACTACTACATCATTTTCGGGATTGTTTTTTAGTTGTAATTCAACCTTTTTCATTATATTTGCAATTTCTTTAAAGCCAACAGGTACATTTACAACTTTAACTCCGTTGTTTTTCGCCCATTCGTCCCAAGAAAGTGCGGAAGCGGTTGTTTTTATTATAAATCTTGGGTGATTATTCCATATATTCATGGATTTGAGTTGTTTTGCCCAAAAGTCCATAAGCATCAAAAATGCTTGATTAGCTGTGAACACTGTTAATATTGTTTGTGCATTTAGTTGGATGTAGTCAATACCTGCTTTTTCAAGCTCAGGTATTCTTGATGCATCTTCTGTTTGGGTTATTGTTAATCTGTCATGGTCAGGATCTGTTATTAATACAACTGTATTTCGAGGAGCATTTTTTAATTTTTCATCATAATGAAGTGTATCAATTACCGGGAAAAACTTAGTTCCATCCGGTTTTTGAGCTAATACTGTTGCATCTACGGAGTAGTCATAAAAAGCTTTTTCGCCTTTTGGTGTAGTATTATATTTTCCTATAGAGTGAAAGAACGGATCTTCTTCTATATTAAACCAGGTGAATTTGTCAGCAACTTTCAGTTTGTCAAGTACACGGCTTAAAGTACGGTATGCTGAACCGCCTACATTTTCAATAATTATCTTGTTACGTAATTCTTTTATAAGATTAAGATTAACCTTTTGTGCAACACCTGATTGAAGGTATTCGACATACAGTTTAACTCCGTCTTCAAGTTTTTCCATTACTTCTTCATTAATAAAAGGATTGTCTTCTGCTGCAATTTTTATTTCGTAAGTTCCGTTTTTGCGTGTTTGTTCGAAAATTTCGTTTATTTTGTTAACAAATTCAAGTGATTCTTCAGGTAAATACTGGCTGCCTTGTGAATTTAAATCTTTTGTAGCGTTTTTAACTGAAATTCCGTGGCTTGAGGTTATATATTCACCGCCCAGTAAATCCAATTTGAAGGCTAAAAATGATGCCAGCCATATTGGTATTGTCTTTTTATCTTTTGAAATTAATGTTGTAATCCCCTGAGCTGCTTGAATTCTTGTTATTGCATCCAAAAACATTTCTGAATTATACCTGACTTCACGACCTGCCACCTTATAGATTTTTTTGTTGGGATATTTTTCTTTTGCTACAAGAGCTTTAGCCAATGTTGCAAGGATTATACCAACTAAATTAATTGGAAAACGTGTGTCTTGAGGGTATAAAATATTTTGTGGCCCTCTAATTCCTGCGGTTGAAACTTTTGCCTCTTTGGCGTAATTTTCAAACCAGTCTTCAAGGTTCAAGCCCTCGGGATTTTTTTCTTTATCATAAGGCTTTAAATGTTCCTTCTTTAATGTAAAAGTTAATTCACCTTTATTGCTTAAATCAACCAATTTTAAATTCTTTATGTAATCCGGCGTTTTTTCATAAACACTTTTAAATAATTCGTTTTCTAATTCATTAGTCATATCAATCTCTCCCAAAGATTTATTATACATAAACAAGATACATTTGTCTATTTGCTAAAATTACTATTTTTATGTATAATTCTGTTATCAGGAGTTATTTATGACATTAGTTAAGGATAAAAAGAAGAAAGAAAGGCGCAGTTATTCCAAACGTGATGCGTCTGAGTTTAATTTGTTCAGGCAGATATTTCTTTTTTTGGTTACCAAAATAGGATATATGGTCAGATTTAAATTGGTATATCGCCTGAAGGTTTATGGTAAAGAGAATATTCCAAAAGACAACAATTACATAGTTGCCGCAAATCATTTATCTACTCTGGATCCTCCTTTAGTTGCTGCGGTTATGCCTAGGCCGGTTTGTTTTATGGCAAAGCAGGAGCTTTTTGATATAAGGTTTTTGCGCTGGTGGCTGGATTGGCTTGGTGCTTTTGCTGTAAATAGAGAACATTTGGGTGCATCTACAATTAAAACTGCAAAATCAATAAAACAAACTCATTGGGTTTTGGGCTTGTTCCCTCAAGGTACAAGATGTGAGCCCGGAGAAATTCGTGATATCAACAAAGGTTTTGCAAGTCTTGCAAAGGTTACTAAATGCGGTATTTTGCCTGTTGGTATTACCGGTACAAATGAGGTCAAACGTTTGCCTTTTTCAGGCAAAATTGTAGTGAAAATTGGAAAAGTTATTCCTTATAATGATAACTTGGACTTAATGGTAGAACAGTGGGTAAGTGCAATAGAAGAACTCACCGGATTTAAGTATGTAAAAGATTAGGAGTTAAGAATGGTGCAGAGTAAGGAAAGAAATTATAACAGAAGATATGCAAGAGAATACAACTGGATGCGTTCGTTGTTTTATCTCACTTTTTTGCATACGGTTGTTGATAATTTTTTAAGAATTTTTTATGACTATGAAGTAGTTGGTCGTGAAAATGTCCCGAAAGACAACGGCAAGTATATTTATGCAGCAAATCATGTTTCCATTTTTGACCCGCCTATTGTGTCGTTCGCGACAAGAAAGACGATTGCCTTTATGGCAAAGGAAGAGCTGTTTGAACCCACAGAAAAGCTCCAGTGGCTTGTAAAAAGACTGGGTGCTTTCGCTGTAAATAGGACAAAGCCTGAGATCGCGACATTTAAAACTGTAAGAGATATTTTTACTACCAAATGGTCGCTAGGAGTTTTCCCACAAGGTGGAACTCATCCTTATGGCAAGTTGGAGGGTATTAAAAAAGGTTTTGCCGTAATAGCAAAAAATGCTAAAGCGGATATTGTTCCCGTTGCTATTGCTGGGTTTACAGGTTACCCTAAATTGAAACCGTTCACTCGGCGTAAATTCAAAGTTTATGTAGGAAAGCCTATTTCCTACAAGTTAACAGAAGATGAGATAATAAATGCATGGTGTGAGTATATTTGCCAATATGCAGATTACGAAAATGTTAATAATACGGAGGCCTTTGAAGATAAGGTTGGTGTTTAAAATATGGTTAATAATAAATTGAGAAGCCCTCTTTTGGAGGGCTTCTCTTGTTTCTATTTAAAGAAAGGAATTCGGTTTTGCTTTATTTAGATTAGATTTGATTTAATTTCTCAAGGGCGGCACTTGCTGCTTCTTGAACACCCTTGTCTTGGTCGTTCTTTGCAATTGTGAACAATGTTGTTAAATCTTTCTTGTATTCTGGTTTTTGGATGTAACTTAATGCTTCAATTGCTGAGGTTCTTACCATAGGGTTAGGGTTGTCTTTTAATTGGTCAACAATGTTCATAGCTGCCGGTAACTCGGTTAATGGAACTGAGCTATTTGTCAATTTTGCTACTTCATCGGCATATAATTTTTGCAAGATTGCTGAAGTGAACATTGCATAACTTTTATTTCTTTCAGCTTGCTCCATTGGAGTTATTGTTGTAGCTAAAGCTTTTTCTTGATCGGAAATTTGCTGGCCTGACATCAATTTTTGTCTTGCTGCAATTTGTTCTTGAGTTGGACCTGCTAATTTGCTTGAGTCAGTATTGATTATATTTATCAATGCATCAACAACTTTTGAATCTAATAATTCGGTAGCTTTTGCTTTTTGAGCTTCGTCATTTACCATATTGGCGATTTCTTCCATAGCATTTGCCTGTACTTCAAAATCAGGGTTAGCTAATTTTGCAAGAAATCCATTTAAATCAACTTGCGGTTCTGTATTGACCGGTGGTACAACTTCTACTTTTGGAGCTTCTGCAGGTGCCACAGTTGTTTCTGTAACTACGGGTGCAGGTTGAGGTGCTTGGTTAATATTTACCTGTTGAGGTGTTTGTTGTACCGGTGCGCTTGCTACTGCGGCAGCAGCTGCTTCCGCAACTTGAGGCGCTGGAACTGCGGGAGCTTCTGGTGCCTGGCATGGCGGGCATGGAGGACAAACTGCAGGAGCTACAGATTGAGGTGCTTGTTGTGGAACATTAACCGTTGCGTTAGCTGTAGCATCTGAATTTACGTTTGCAGGTTGTACCGGCATGTAATAAGGTTGTTGCAAGTTTGTGGTTTGCGGGTAATTATAAAGTTGTGTCTGAGGGTAGTTATAATAAGGTGCAGTTACCGGAGCATATTGCGGTTCATATACTGGAGCTTGTGGCTGCGCTATTGGGTTTGTGCACCCTCCTACAGACGGATTGTGAATATCAATTTTTACAGCATTATAGTTCGGCTGCGGTAATTGATAATTGGGTAAATTTGGAATTTGTAACATTCTTTGTCTTCCTTTCAATAAATATTGTCATATTTCTATTCTACCGTTTAAATACTCCTCAAGGAATTTAATTGCTTAATTTCCTTTATTTTTTAATAAAACTTAACAAAAAAAATATTTAATCAAGTTGTAGTCTGCTTTTTAAGTGTTTGTGTATTGTAAAAAATGATTTATATTACTATGACAAGAGTTTTATTCATGTTATAATATTCTTGTTAGGTTTTTTATAACCTGTAATGCAGTCATAGTCGATATGGGGATGTTATGTTAGTGGATAAAAGTATCAAAAAATCTATGCGTTCTGCTTTTGGTGAATCACTTGTTGAAATAGGTGAAAATCCAAAAATTGTTGTCATGGATGCTGATCTATCATGCTCTACGCAAACTCAGATGTTTGCTAAAAAATATCCGGAGAGGTTTTTCGACTGCGGGATCGCAGAGCAAGATATGCTGGCAACCGCTGCCGGTTTAGCAGCTGTTGGTAAGATACCGTTTGTCTCAAGTTTTGCTATGTTTGTGACCGGTAGAACTTATGACCAAATTCGTAATTCTGTTTGTTACCCGGAATTTAATGTCAAAATCGTTGGTACGCATGGTGGAATTACAGTAGGTGAAGATGGTGCAAGTCATCAGGCACTGGAAGATGTTGCTTTGATGCGAAATATTCCTCACATGACAGTTATTGTCCCTGCAGATTCAAGAGAATGCAGTCAAGTTATAAAATATGCAGCATTGCATGACGGACCTATGTACATAAGGGTTGCAAGGAGTAATGTACCTGATGTTTTTGACGAAAATTATCAGTTTAATATAAGTAAAGCAGTTGTTTTGGAAGAAGGTTCCGATGTTTCTGTGTTTACCAATGGAGAGACACTTGCGGAAGTCTTAGAGGCTGCTGAGATATTAAAAAATGATGGAATTTCCGTTGAAGTTATACATGTCCCGGTTGTTAAACCTTTAGATATGGATACAGTTATTAAAAGTGTTAAAAAAACCAATTTGGCAGTTATTGTCGAAAACCACTCTGTTATCGGAGGTTTGGGTTCTGCTATTTGTGAAACATTGTGCGGATATTATCCTGCAAAAGCAATTAGAATAGGAATTCATGATGAGTTTGGTCAAAGTGGTGAAGCTTCTGAATTATTGAAATTTTACGGACTTACTGCTGAGACGCTTGCTAAGAGAATCAAATCAAAATTGAAGGATTAAGAATAATGATACAATTTCGTTCTGTTACTAAAAAATATGACAATGACCATTATGCTCTAAAAAATGTTAATCTTGATATTTTATCAGGGGAGTTTGTCTTTATAGTCGGGGCTTCAGGTGCAGGGAAATCAACACTTATGAAGCTCTTGTACAGTGAAGAAAAACCTACCAGCGGGACTGTTACTATCGGTGGTATTAATGTTGCTAACCTTTCAAATGACAGGGTGCCTAATTTGCGTCGTTGTATGGGCATTGTGTTTCAGGATTATAAATTACTCCAAAATCATTCTGTTTTTGACAACGTTGCTTATGTTATCAGAACTTTGGGGATAAGTTCAAGGGAAATAAATGCTCGCGTGTCCGGTGCTTTGAAAATAGTTGGTTTGTATGATAAAAAACATGCAAAACCGTCTGAGCTTTCCGGTGGTGAACAACAGAGAGTCGGAATTGCAAGAGCTATTGTCAATGGACCGCCGCTTTTGATTGCGGATGAACCTACTGGAAACTTGGATCCTAAAAATTCAATGGAAATTATGCAAATTTTGGATCAAATTAATCAAAGAGGAATTACTGTCATTGTTTCTACGCACGATAATGCGATGGTAGATTATTTTAGAAAGCGTGTAATTACGCTTGACAATGGCGAAGTTGTTAGAGATATTCAGGCAGGTACTTATGAATAGTCAGAAAATGAAAATAAAAAAGAAAGTAAAAAAGCACATTCCAAAAGATTGGTTGTGTGAATTAAGAATATTATATCGTATTTCAATGGAAACATTCAATGATGTTAGAAGAACCGGTATAGTTAACCTTGTTATAATTACTACAATGGCGGCTATATTAACTATTTTTGGCTCGTTTTTTAGAACAGCATTGTCTGTGTCTACATTTGCACATGAATTGGGAAATGTTCTGGAAATTTCAGTTTACCTTAAACATGGTACTGATACTAATGCTGCTAAAAAGAGAATCAAGGATTTTGACCATGTGGAAGGGGTAAAGGTTATTTCGAGGGATGTTTCTTGGATTAACTTAAAAAGAGAGATGGGGCTTCCGGATATAGACAACCCGTTGCCTGATACTTTGCATGTCAAAGTTGATAAGCCTGAGAATATAGATAAAGTTTTTAATGATGTTAAATCTTTGTCTGTTGTTGAAGACATGAGTTATGCACAAGATTTGGTGCAAAAAATTGAAACGTTAAATAAGGTTGTCAATTCAATTACGGTTGTCGTAATTATAATAATGGCAATTCTTACAATAACTATTATTAATAACACTATTCAGCTTGTTATACAATCAAGAAAAGATGAGATTGAGATAATGCGTTTGATGGGTGTAAGTAACTGGTATATACGGTTCCCGTTGATTATTCAGGGTGCTTTTTATGGATTTATGGGCTCACTTGTAGCGTTATTCCCTCTAAACATTGTCCAAAACGGTTTGAATAATATGCATCAATTTTTTATGATACCATCACCGTTGTATGCTCAAAATATTGTCGTAATCACAATGTTTGCCATGGGCATTTTGTTTGGAGCCGGCGGAAGCTTCCTATGTATTAAAAAGCATTTGCAGGTATAAAATCAATGATTGACGAGAATATATTATTAGTTACTGATGATGAAGATGTTGCAGAAACTGTGCTTTCGAAACTGGTTTTGTTAAGAGAAAGTGACAGTATTGCAGTTTGTGATTATAAGATGGCTAAACGCATTTTGGAAAATCCGAGCGTATCTATTGTACTTGTGCATGAATGTGAGAATAAAGACAAAACTTTAAAGTTAATTCAATCAATAAAGTCTGCTGAATATGAAATTATATTGTTAGTAAATGATTATGATCAAGATTTTATATTAAGTGCTTATGATTTGGGTGTTTCTGATTATTATTCAGTAAAATCAGACTCGTATGAAATGCTGATACGGACAGTGAATTGTTTTAAGAGCAGATCCTTGAAGGTCAGATTTGCACGTGATTTGGCTTTGCTTGAAAAATTGGATGTGGTAGACGAAGAAACGGGATTTTATAAGTACAAATGTAGTCGTGAGTTGTTAGCCGAATTTATCAAAAATGTCAAGGTTCAAAATGGCATGTTCGTTATTTTGCTTTTGGATGAATCCTGTAAAACACGGTTTTCTGCGGATAAATTGTCTAAAGCTATTAAAAAATCTACAAGGTGTGACGATGTGGTGTCCGTTGCACGTGGTGGTAAATTTTATATTATTTTGCCAAATGTTGATAAGTTAGGGGCTTTTGCTGTTGTTCATAAAGTCCAGAATCTTTTGGGAAGTAGGTTGATTGTCCGTGCGGGTGTTTGCAGAATTGAAAATAAATCGTTTGATAGATTAGAAAAAGAGGCTTTCGCTGCATTATCAGAGGCTTGTCAGACAAATGAAACGGCGGTACTTCTTGAAGAAAAAGTTAAAACTTTGGATGATTGGTTGGATGATGAAGAAAAAGATGATAAAAATTTCAAGTTGTTCAAAAATGCTTATAATAATAAACTTGAAAAAGTTATAGCACCAGTATTTTTCAGGTTACAAAAAAGCTATGAAGAAAAACTTTTTAATACCAAAATTGATCAGTATTCTGATGAATTGCAGAGTGTTTTTCAACTTAAACATGGGAAACAAGAAAGTCGTTTAAAAATAACCTATCCGGGGTTTGCTAAAATTATTATATACATTACTCACGATGGTTTGGATTCGCCTGAAAATCGTGAAATTAGTCTTAATTTGAACGAGGTTACCCAAAGTGGCTTGGCGAAGATTATTGAAGATTTTATAAAAGAGTTTAAAAAGTCAGTAAAGGATTAGTTGAATGTTAAATATTGAAAATAGCTTAATAGTAATTATTGATATTCAAGAAAAATTGGTTAATGCGGTAGGAAAATATTCTCCGGTTGACAAGGTTTGTAAAATAGCCCAAGCCGGTAAAATTTTAGACATACCAACGATTGTTACCGAACAGTATCCAAAAGGTTTAGGAGAAACGGTTCAGCCTTTGAAAGAGGCTTTAAGTGCAGATTATCAGTATGTTGAGAAAAAATCATTTTCAACCTTGAGAACTCCTGAATTTGTTGAAATGTTAGAAAAAACTAATAGAAAACAAATTGTTATTATGGGTATTGAGGCTCACATATGCGTATATCAAACAATTTGCGATTTGATTGAGCGTGGTTATGAAGTATATTTTGTAAAAGATGCCTCTGCAAGTCGCAATAAGTATGAATTTAAAACAGGTGTCGATTTAATAAGGCAAAGTGGGGCTAAAGTTACATGTTGTGAAATAGTCCTGTTTGAATGGTTAAAAACATCTGCACATGAAAAGTTTAAATCAGTGCAGGCGCTTATAAAATAAAGAGGAGGTAATATGATTAATCACGAGACAATTCACGGGGGGGGGCAACTCCTTTAAGTAGATATAGACTGAATCTCGACAAGTATAGCAATAAAAACTATAATTTAGATATTATGAATTATAGTTCAAAAAAAGCTTTTACTTTGGCAGAAGTTTTGATAACATTAGCGATTATAGGTATTGTTGCTGCGATAACGATACCATCTCTGGTTACAAAGATTACGAATAAGGGTTATGTAGAGAAGCTGAAGAAAAACTATGCCTTGATACAAGATGCTACTAAGATGATTGTGGCTGAAGAAGGTGA
>CALVAZ010000069.1 GCA_944325675.1 Candidatus Gastranaerophilales bacterium | reverse complement strand
GAAGCACACCGGTTTGCAATTACTTTCCACAGGCAATTACGCTCTAAATCAATGAAAAATCAAAATTAATCGGATGTATTAGCTTTTCCGATGTGTTTTTGCGCGCTTTTAAGAATTTCCTTCAATTCTTCTCGATTAGAGCCTCTGTCCAACCATCTTAAAACATACTTTTCATCAGGACCTAAACCCCCGGAAGTTTTTTCACTTGTTAACAAATTAAAAGTTGCCTCAGAAATTCCAATAGACACACTTATTTGCGGAATTTTAGACGTTCGCGGATCCAATACATCAATTTTTAAATTATTATAACGGTGCTTATACGGACCTTTATCCGAGCTTGCACCGTGATATTCAATTATGAATTCTTTCAATAAACGCGATAACTCACTTAATGTTTTTGCCATAACTTACCTAATTGTTTAAACTGTGAATTGGTGCAGGAATTCTACCACCTCTTTGAACAAATTTTTCGGACGATAATCCGTTAACCGGCATAATAGGGGCTTCGCCAAGTAAACCACCGTAAACAACTTTATCGCCGACACCTTTTCCAAAGACAGGAATAACTCTCACGGCTGTCGTTTTTTTATTAATCATGCCTACAGCCATTTCATCAGCAATTATACCTGCAATTGTAGAAGATGGCGTATCTCCGGGAATTGCTATCATATCAAGCCCGACAGAGCAAACCGATGTCATAGCTTCTAATTTATCGAACGTCAAATAACCTTTACTTGCCGCCTCAATCATTCCTGCATCTTCAGAAACAGGAATAAATGCACCCGATAATCCCCCTACATGGGAACTTGCCATAATTCCGCCTTTTTTGACAGCATCGTTAAGCATAGCCAGAGCAGCAGTCGTGCCATGAGCTCCTGCATGTTCCAACCCCATAGCTTGAAAAATCCCTGCAACACTATCACCTTCCGCAGGTGTAGGTGCAAGTGACAAATCTATTACCCCAAACGGAATATCTAATTTCGCCGCTAATTTTCTACCTATAAGCTCACCTGTTGTTGTGATTTTATAAGCAATTTGTTTTATCTTATTTGCTAATTCGCTCATATCTGCTTCACTGGGCATTGCCTCGATAGCAGCTCTTACAACACCTGGACCGGATACTCCGACATTCAAAGCACATTCAGGTTCCCCATACCCGCAATATGCTCCTGCCATAAATGGATTGTCACTCGCTGAATTACAAAAACATACTAATTTTGCAGCACCTATTCCATCTCTATCTTTAGTTAATTCTGCTGCCCTTTTAACCGTTTCCGCCATTTTTAATACAGCATCCATATTTATACCGGCTTTTGAGGAGGCAACATTTACGGATGCACATAATCTTTCGGTAGAAGCAAGAGCTTCCGGAATTGCTTCAATAAGTAATTCATCACCCCTAGTTAATCCTTTTTCTACTAATGCTGAAAAACCACCAACAAAATTAACACCAACCTCTTTTGCCGCATTGTCAAGCGTTTTGGCAATTTTAACGTAGTCAGGATTTTTGCATGATTCTCCGACTATGGAAATAGGCGTGATTGAAATTCTTTTATTAATTATTGGTATTGAATAATCATTTTCTAATTCGTTTGCATATTCAACAAGATTTTTAGCATACTTTATTATTTTTTTATGAATTTTGTCACAAACTAAGTCGACATCCTCTCCAGCACAATCTCTAAGACTTATTGCTAGTGTTACAGTCCTAATATCCAGGTTGTACAGTTTTATCATATTTATTGTTTCAAGTATTAAATTTTCGTTTATCATTATTAAAATCCGAGTGCCTGTGATATATCCCAACGTTTTACAGTAAGCTTCAATTCCACACGCCTACTTTTATCAAAATCTTCGGTACCATCGCTTCTTAGTATAGGTTCTGAAAAACTCTTACCTTCGACTATTAACATACCACGTAATTTGCTACTATATGCTTTATTATAGTTTGTTTTAAACATATATTGAGCAACAGAATTCGCCCTTTTAAGACTTAATTCCATGTTCTTTGTAAATTGTTCATCTTTAGTTTTTAGACCCGAAAAAGATTGTGAATCCGTATGACCTTGAACAATAATATTGCTAATGCCTTCAAGTAATTCTTGTTTAGAAAAAATCGTGTCTACATATATTGGAATTAACTTATCTAAATACTGACGCCCTTTAGGTGACAGAGTCCAACTATTAACTTCAAACAATTCAAGATCAGAAATTTTTATGTCACCAGTCATTTCATCAACTTCAGCTTTTATATTTTCTTTTTCAAGTTTTTCTATCAATTCTTCAGAAGCTTTAATTTGTTCTTGTTTTTGTTGAATGGCATTTTGAGAAAACCCTGTCATTGCAAGCACAAACAATGTCATAAAAATAATCGCCAAACCTAATAAAAGGTCTGCCATAGTTGTCCAGAAAATATTATCGCCTGCATCTTGGTGCTTAGTTTTTTTTGCTAAAATTGCCATTTTTCACCTGTTAAAATAATTCGTCAACGGAATCAGAACCGCCACTTAATTTTGCATTTTCTTTTAACTGTTTGTTCATCTGATTTATACCGAAAATTAAATTCTCCAAATAAGGCACAAGATTACTCGCAATACCGGCATTCAAAGCTGTCTTGAAATGATTTGGCATTGCAACAATTAAATTTGAAACGGAATTATTTTGAATTTTTGTTTCCCTAAGCAATTCAAATAAAAATTTCTCTGATGAAATATTATCAAATAAATATGCTACCGTTTCCTGAACTTTACCCAAAGGTCTTGCACAAACAATACCATACAAAATCCTTTCTATCATAAGAAATATAAGAGAAGATCCTACTGCTATAACTGAAACTAAAGCCGCGGTTTGCATACTACTCATCAAACCTGCAACTGATGCTATTGTTCTTTCCTGAGTTGAAAAATCAATTTTTCCGAACGCTATGGCAATATTTAAAAACGTAAATAAGGGCCCAAAACCTGTTAATATAGTTGGAATTGTTTGCAACAATTTAAAATTGAACTTTGTAGTGACTAAGGTCTCCTCATTAAAAAAGTATAGTGGATCAACAGTAGTTTGAATATTTTGTACAGTTGAAGAAACTTCTTGATACGTGAGGTCATCATCTTTGTCTTTTAATGCAACTGATTCCGAAAAGATTAAAGTATTTTTAAATTCTCTCCATGTTGATATTACATAAGGATTTGCATTCATCCACTCATCAATTTCTTTGAATCTAAAATTTAAGTCATTTTTGTTGAAATTTCTCAAAAAATTATATAAAAATACCAAATTTTTATTAACAAATATATACTTTTTAATACAAAATATAATTGATGATATAAATGTTGCTATAACAATTAATATCGGAATATCAGTAAAGATATGCATTAAGGTCATAAAACTTCTCTCCTTTAGCAGGATTATAACATATAACCTTACATGTGGCAAATAATACAAATTAGAATTAGCATATTTTACTATTATAACTTATACCTTTTGGGGATTATTTCGAACATAAATCAATTTAAAATTCAGATATAACAGGAGATTTATTATGCTTATCGAAAACAGTTGCGGCAAGTATAATCGACTGGAAATGAAAAATGTCGACAAAAATATCATCGGCTGGCTCGAAGATATTATTGAAGAAAATAACAGCCGCATTGAACGAAAAGAATGGAAAAGTAAATATAACAGCTATGTAGTCTACGACTACGAACCATTCTGTACTGATGGATTTGAGATAAATTTGGTAATTACATCGTATGATATAGCTTATTTGAATTTTATAAAATACTTATACGAAGAAAAAATTAATACCATTGAATACTTAAACCATTGTATAAACGAATAAGAGGGGTTAATAAAACCCCTCTTATTCGGCATTTTCAGCATTTTTTGCAAAACATTCCTTACAAAAAACTTCTCGACCCTCTATTGGCCTAAAAGGAACTTGTGTATGCACGCCGCATTTTGAACAAACAGCATCATACATTTTTCGGTTTCTTCTATTATTTTGTCTACGTTTTTTTCTGCATTCAGGACATCTTTTAGGTTTATTCACCAATCCTTTTTCTGCATAAAATTCCTGCTCACCTGATGTGAAGATAAATTCTACACCGCAATCTTCACAAACTAATTTTTCGTCTTCATACATGGTTTTTCTCCTGATTTGGTAATACTAAAAAAGAAACCTTAATTCCTTTTATTCTTGAAATTATACACCATGTTCCAAAATTATGCAAGTAAGCAGGGTATTTTGAAACTAAATATTAATTGAAAATTTTCTAAACACTAGTAGAAATTGACGGTGCTATTGAAATAAAATGTCTGACCAAATCTGAATCCCATTGAGTTCCTGCACCCATTCTCAGTATTTCACAGGCCTTTTCAACAGGCATACCTTTACGATATGGCCTATCACTTATCAAAGCATGATATGCGTCTGCAACAGAAACAATTCTTGCTGCCAAAGGTATTTGAGCACCTTTCAATTTTTCAGGATATCCTAATCCATCAATACGTTCATGGTGATATTTTACAATTGGAATTAAATCTCTCAACGCCTCATTGGGTTGAAGAACTTTTTCAGCACCAATCACAGGGTGTTGTTTCATAATTTCCCATTCATCATCAAGTAATTTATCAGGTTTTTTCAAAACACTTTCCGGAATACCAATTTTACCTACATCATGTAGCAAAGCACCCAGTTTAATTCTTTCAACCTCCTCCTCGGGCAAGTTAATAGCACGGGCAAGAGCTTCAGAGTATCTTGAAACTGAAGTAGAGTGATCCTTTGTATAAGGATCCTTGGCATCAATTGCACCTGCAAGTGAGGTTGCCATTTCCAATAAGTGGTTATGCGATTTTATTTGTTCATTATTGAATTTGTGCAGAAGTTCTTCTTCAAAATTAATACCTATTTGCGCATGGCGCTTTGTAAGAATTTCTGCAAATGAATTCAAAGCTACATCATCCCAGAAGTTATAATCTGAAGAACTTATTATAGCAGACATACCTTCTTTATAACCTTTGGCTTGAGATATATACATAGCTTGTTCTGCCAAAATCAGAAGTTTTTCCTGATTTTTGGTGCATTCAGGGTAAGTAGAAATCCCTACCGACACCTTCACAGGACCAACGTCATCTACAAAACAACAAGACAAACAATATGTTATATATTCAGCTAAATATTTTGCTTCTTTTGTATCAGTATTTGGCATAATGATTGCTATTTCATCACCGCTATATCTTCCTACACTATCAGAAGGTCTTATATTTTGTCTAACTTTTTCAGCAACAAGTTTTATAACTTCATCACCTTTAGCATGACCAAGCTCCCTGTTAATTTGGGAAATATTATTGACATCAAGCATCACAATAGACAAAGATGTTTTATTGTCCTCTGCTTTATGTAGTTCCGCAGATAAAACTTCCTGAAACCCTCTATGATTATATAAAGATGTTAAAGTATCAGTATTCGCATATTTATTGGTTCTTGACATCAGTTCAACATTATGCATAAACATGCCTAGATAATTGGCAAACAGTTCCAATAAATTTACATTAATATCTGTATTTTCTTTACCCAAAATCATCACACCAACACACTGTGACACAGACATCATAGGAATTATGACTGCTGATGAATTTTGTAAATACGGAATATTTAGGAATTTTATGTTATCTTTTGAAACTGTTAAATTTTTCTTGAAACATTCAATTACAGGATTTGTTTCGTCGGACATAAAAAATTTAGAAGAATAAGTCTCACCACGCTTGGTATAGAGTTTTAAATTAATACATTTTGATTTTTCATGAAAAAGTCCGAATGCAGTAAAATTACAATCCATTTTTTCGTTAAAAGTTCTATTAATGGCACTAAACGTTTCATTAAGTCCACCATTTTTTTCGAAATTACTTCCCAATTCTTGCAGTAAATCAGCATAATCAACGAGTTTATTATTTGTTGCAACAGGACTTGTAATTCCGCCGGAATATAAGCGGTTATTTGTTCTGTACGTATTAAAATTATTAATTTTGGCTACAATACTATTTGTTTTTTCGGAAAACGGATTTGAAACTTTTTCATCAGTAATCTCGTTTTTTATTTTTGCAGCAGAACTGACAAGTTTATCAACTATAGGATTGGAATTACTACCTAAAAGCGGATTAGAACTTAAGGACTTTTTAGAGGCCTGTTTTTTATTTTCTTCTACTTTATTTTTTTCCAAAATTAATTTCCACCTACTTTTCATGCTAAACCGATAAGTCGAGATTTTTTGTTAGTAAAACCCATAAATTTAACATTACTTAAAACTATTTTACAACATTACATATTGATTACAATACGCTATTTAGATGGCATTATATAATGATTATACTTTTCATTATTATAATTCCATAAATATATTATAAAATGTTACTTTAATTATAACGATTACTCTAATTCACCTGTTACACAATCGCAATTTTGTTTTTCAGGCATAGCAAAAGGTCTCATTTTAGGATTGGATTTGTAATAGTTTTTTTGCTTTGAGCTATCTTTCATAGCTTTTCTTTGAAGCTTTTGAATCATTCTCAACTTGGCACGTTGTTCTCTGTCCAATATTTTATTAAAATCTTTGTTTTCCTGTTCCACAATAGCTTTGATTTCTTTTTTTATGCAATTAATTTTATCCTGTTGCGCTTTAATCGCATTTTTATCAGCATTTTCTGCTTTTAAAACTTTAAGATTGTAGTTTTCGTCGTACAGTATGCGGAATTTTTCCTGCAAAATAACGGTATTTTTTCTTGTCATTTCAACACGGCATTTTGCTTGTTCTTCTGATAAGCCAAGAGCATTAGACACAGCCGCTCTTTCTTTTTTAACTTGATCTGCGAAATTGCGATTAAATTTCAAATCATCCGCGAATATTGATCTGGGCTTATATGATGAAAATTTTGCTTTCTTCAGTTCAGCTCTGTTATCACAATTGCATGGCGTGCTACTCTGGGCAGGTTGTTCACAAGTACTCTCAGCAAACACGCCAATTGAAGTAATCATAAGAAAAAACAGTAATAAAATGCTCTTTTTCATAAAAGCTCCTTTGGTTATTATTATCACATAATAAATTTGATAATACAACTTGTTAAAATTTTATAGTAAAATCAAATTATGAGTGAAATGAATTTGAGACACTATGCATATTTAGGCGACGCCGTGTGGGAACTTTATGTTAGGGAACACAAAATTTCAGAAACCCCGAATGCAAAAGAATTGCATAAAATTACCACCGATAAAGTTAAAGCTAACTTTCAAGCAGAAATGTTGAATTATTTGGATTCAAATTTAACAGAAGAAGAACATGAAATAGCAAGACGAAGCAGAAATTTGACCGTACCTGTTGCAAGACGTTCAAATCAGGCTGAATATCGTCAAGCAACTGCTTTTGAAGCCTTGATTGGATGGTGGTACTTAAATAACAAAGAGCGTTTGAATGAAATATTGAAACTTTTAGAAAAAAAATTATAAGCAAAGTACTTTACAAAAAAAATTCATCATGTAGAATAAGAATTGTGACAATAAAATATCACGACCACAAAGGTGTGGGGGTTTAGCTCAGCTGGTAGAGCACCTGCTTTGCACGCAGGGGGTCAGGAGTTCGAATCTCCTAACCTCCACCATAAAAAAGACGATAACATTTGTTATCGTCTTTTTTATTTATCTTACATTTAATTTAATTTACTATAAGAGGTATCCTCAACGGGCTCTAGCCAAATATTTGAAGTTTCTTCACCCTCTAATTCGACAGCCAAGTGAGAAAACCAAGAATCCGGTGCCGCACCATGCCAGTGTTTAACGTTAGCGGGTATATGAATAACAGTACCTTCAACTATTTCAACAGGTTCTTTACCCCATTCTTGGTAATACCCCCTGCCACCAACACCTATAAGCATTTGACCGCCACCTGATTTTGCTGCATGAATATGCCAATTATTTCTGCATTTTGGCTCAAAAGTAACATTATGTATATTAATCTGTTCACTTGATACTGGAGCTAAATAACTTTTACCGGAAAAATATTTTGCATACGTAGTATTGCCCTCACCTATAGGAAACATAATTGTTTTTGCATATTGTTCTTTGGGAGATAAAGCCGGAGTTTCATCATTCCAAACAGTTTTTGCTAAATTAAATGCTGCCCAAGCTTTTGGCCAACCGGCATAAAAAGCATTATGAGTTATGATAGCAGCAATTTCTTCTTTTGAAACTCCATTATTTTTAGCGCTTTGCAAGTGGTAAATTAAAGAATTATCAGTAATTCCCATTGAAATCAAAGAAACTACCGTGATTATACTTCTTGTTTTTAAATCAATATCTTGATTGTTCCAATTTTCACCAAATAAAATATCATCATTAAATCTGGCAAATTCAGGCGCAAAAGAACCAAGCTGGTCTTTTCCTGCTGTTTGTTTAATTTTTTTCATGCTAACTCCTTTATTTAATTTGTTGTATTCATAATTTGTTTCCGCAAAACAATAATTTCCAGCCACACATATTAATAATCCAAATAATAATACCAATTTTATTTTACAACTCATTTATACACTCCTTTTAAAATCCGAATTAATATATTTAATAATTTTAGCAGGATTACCTGCAACAATAGTATTTTCTAAAACATTTTTTGTCACAACGGAACCGGCACCGATTATTGCACCATCAGCAATTACTACTCCAGGTAATATTATTGAATTTGACCCTATCCAAACATTTGAACCAATTTTAACCTTTTTTGCTATCATTGAATTCCTTTTACTTGGGTTAAAATCATGATTTAATGTTGCAATAGTAACGTTATGTCCGATTAAAACATTATCACCTATCTCAATTCCTCCTTGATCCTGAAATTTACAACAAGCATTAATGAACACTTTTTTCCCGATTGATATGTTTACACCGCAATCCGTATAAAATGGGGGGAATAGTCTGAAATTTTTATCTACTTTTTTATTAATTAATTTGGAAAACAATTTCCTGATCTTATCAGGGGTATAATACTTATTATTAAGTTTCATGGTTATTTTTCTTGCATTTTCTGACAATTCATAAAACTTTGTTAAAACTTTGGAATTTTCATCAATATATTCATTATTATTCATATACTCTATAAATGTCTTGTTATCCATGAATTAAAACTCCTATTTGTATAATTATTATTTACGACTTTTACAAAAATAGCAAATACCTATATTGTATCATTTGTCATACTTGACAGGCATTACACAAATAAATATAATAAACTTGTATGGAAATTAGAGTATTAAAATATTTTTTAACAGTTGCAGAAACAGGTAATATAACAAAAGCAGCTAATTCTATGCACTTAACGCAACCAACACTTTCAAGACAACTTCAAGACCTTGAAAAAGAGCTTGGACACAAACTTTTTATCAGGGGGAACCACAGTGTATCTCTCACTCCCGAAGGAATAGTATTAAGAAAACGAGCAAGAGAAATATTAGAGCTTGTTGAAAAAACAGAAAATGAATTCCAAACTATTGAAGAAGAAATCTCCGGAAATATTTTTATTGGTGCAGGAGAAACTAAATCTATAAAATTAATTGCTGATATAATGAGTGAGTTAAAAAGAAATTATCCAAAAATCAAATTCCATATAGTGTCTGGAGATAGTGAAGATTTATCTGAAAAACTTGACAAAGGTCTTTTGGATTTTTGCATATTTATTCAACCATTTGCCGTTGAAAACCACACTGACAAGTATGATTATCTGAATTTATGTGAAAAAGATACCTGGGGAATTATACTCAGGAATGATGACATTTTGGCTAAAAAAGAAAATGTAAAAATCGAAGATTTAATTGATTTGCCGCTTTTGATTTCCAGACAAGCAATTAAAAAAACGCACGAAAATAACCCTATTTTAAATTGGTTTGGAGATAATTTTGAAAAATTAAATATAGCCGGAACATATAACTTAATTTACAATGCTGCAATCATGACAGAAAATAGGCTGGGATATACTTTAGGTTTAGACAGATTAATAAAAGATACAATTGACAGTCCGCTTTGCTTTAGGCCGTTAAATCCTAAGCTTGAAGTTGAAATAAATATAGCTTGGAAAAAACATCAATTATTTTCAAAAGCAGCAAAACTTTTTCTTGATGAATTATATAAAAAATTTGGGGAATAAATTTAAATTTTTTAAACAAAATAGCAAAAAATAAGATTGATAGCATTTTACAGATTATATATATTAACCGGAGAAACATAAATGAAAATATTTCCGATATCAGGTACAAATGAAATTAACAAGCAAATTAATCTAAACAATAAAATCAAACAAAATAATCAAACTTCAAAAAATTATAATAAAATTTCAACCAACAACATAAACTTTACAGGTCTAATGAACTTCAATCCGAGATTTGAATATAATTATTCATTAAATGAACTAAAAGATATGCTTTCTCCGGAAAAATATACAGCATATAAATTATTAGACACCGAAAGCAACGTATATCAAGATTTACCTGATGGGGATAAAAAAGCCTTAATTCATTTAGTAAAAGCCGCAAATTTTTTTGATAATGTTTATAAACGTTTGGATAATGAACATAATTTAGACTTTGAAAAATTTTTAATCCGTAGCGCGGCACTTGGAGATCCACAAGCTATACTAACGAAAAAACTATATGACGGACAAAAGGGAATTATTGGCAGAAATGCAAATGGTGAAAATGTTATCTTAGCAAAAAATATAAAAGTTTTACCCGGAAAAGGTTTTTTCCCCGAAGATCTTTCTGAAGAAGAATTCCATAAAATATTAATTAGAATGATAAAAGAAAATAAAGTGGAAGAAGTTAAAAAAATCTTAAATCAACGCTCAATCGTTTTAAGGAATAATGATGAACTAAAAGCAATTGATTATACCGAATTTTTCAAAGAAGAATTTTTCAAAGCCGCAAATGAGCTCGAACTTGCCGCAAAATACTCAACGAATAATAATTTTAATGAATATTTAATTTTACAGGCTAAGGCACTACGCGAAGATAATCCTTTATTAGACTGTGCTGCAGATAAAAAATGGGCTGCATTACAAAATACTCCTTTAGAATTCACAATAGGCCGAGAATGCTACAGCGACAAGATGACAGCCACTGTTTTTAAGAATCAGGAATTAAAAAAATTAATCGATAAACACAATATCCCCGTATATGCTAAAGATAATTTGGGTGTAAGAGTTGGAATCGTTGATCCTGAAGGAACATCTTATTTATTACAAATAAAAAAATTCCTACCGTTGATGGCCAAAAAAATGCCGTTCAAAAATAATTATAAGCAAAAAATTACAAATGAAAATATAAAACAGTCTATGGTTGATGCACATATTGTACAAATGACAGGAGGGAACGGAGCATTTAGAGGTGCCATTTCCATAGCATCTAATTTACCAAATTCTGATAAGTTAGCAGTACAAACAGGTGGCGGGTTCCGCAATGTTTATAATAAAGAAATTCGACAAGCAAAATATGCAAATAATATGGACAAAAAAATACATACTTTTCTTGACGAATCTCAACATAAATATTTCAAAGTTGACGCATTACATGATTTTACTATTTTGCATGAGAATATGCACTCTTTAGGTCCAAAAGAGGGACTTGAAAGACTTGGTACTTATAAAAATACAATAGAAGAACTAAAAGCTGATATGGGCGGCTTGGTAATGTTAGACGAATTGAAAAAAAATAATTTTTATGATGAGAAAAAACAAAAAGAAATAATAACCTCTTGGATAGTTGCATATATTCCAAAAGGTCCTGATTTTAGTAACGCACACATAATAAGAAATATTATGCAGTATAATTATTTTATTCAAAACGGTGGTATAAAAATTGATAAATCAGGGAAAATAAAAATTGATTTTGATAAAATAAACAAGTGCGCTCGTAAAATGCTTGAAGATGCTATACGTATACAATTAAGCAAAAACGAAGAAAAGGCCCAAAATTATATAAATAAATACACAATATGGACTGATGAGTTGAATCTACTCGCAAGTAACCTAAAAAAGATAGATAAAAGATTAAATTCGTACTTAGATGCCCCTCTGGCAAGAAAACTGACTCAAACCTGAAACATTTAATGATATAAAAATGTCATAAATTTCATGCTAATATAGTGTTAAGACACACTTTATGAAAAATTTATTTAAAAAATATCTAATAACATTAACCGACAAAGTAGGAGATTAAAAATTAGTATGCTAAACTTATTTAGCACAGAAACAGTAAATAATGGACGCCAACCGGCATTTGATTTATGTAAAACTATTTGTATAATTCTAATGATATTATGCCATGTCTTTTATGTAATCAAATTTACCAATACTCCTTCCTTAACTGCAACTTTTATTGCACATAATCTTGTAAGGTTGTTGGGTGCTCAATTTTTTATGTTTAGCATGGGACTTGGTTTAGCTTACACAAGAAACGACACAGCTAAGTGCTGCTTAAAACGCGGGATAATTTTGCTGCTTACAGGGTATTTACTTAATTTTTTACGAGAGATTCTGCCGTGGATGCTTTTTGGGAATTATCCGATGTTTAGCAGTATTATGTCAAATAATAAATTCTTAATGCTATTAAGTGGTGATATTTTACAGTTTGCAGGACTTGCGTTCTTGTTTTTTGCATTTATAAAATATTTCAAATTGTCAAACTGGATGATATTTATTATAACAATTATAATAACCACAATAGGTGCATTTTGTACAAATGAAATTTCAGTAAAATTATCTCCTGATAATTTTTATTTCTCATTCATAGGTTTATTTATACCTATAAAAAATTTCACAACAAGCAGCTATGTTTGTTTTTCTTTTTGCAACTGGATAATATATCCTGTAACAGGGTGGTTGTTTGGTAAATTGATGAAAAGGTGTATAAATCCTGATAAATTTTACTTATATTTATTATTTATATCAGTGCCTATATTACTTTTGGCATGGTCTGCCTTTGATGCTGCCGGTAAAAATATGTGGTTAATATTAATGAATCCACTTGTATATCACCAACAAAATCCAATTATTTTGGCTGTATATATGAATATAATCGCAGTTGCAATTAGTTTGGCACATTTGTTTTCAAATTATTTTGTAAAATTTAAATTCTGGGGTGTAATAAAACACCTAAGTACCGAACTCCCAACTTTATATATTGTTTCTTGGATTATAATAGGATGGATTGGGGCTTGGTTAAAAATGAATCATAAATTTTTGACTAAAGACTTTGATAATATTTTTTGGCTATTTGTACTAGTACTATTACTTTCTGAAATATATGTATATTTCAAAAATTTGTTGAAAAATAAAAACGCAGCTAAAAATTATAATGTTTTAAATAAAAATGATTATAACAGAATAATTAATAACAATAATAAGGAATTAAGGTAATGTTTATTGAATTGTTTTTGATATAACAAAATTATGTCAAAAATAGTAAAAAATACTTTACTAAATTACATTCCTGACAATTTTGTAACTGAAAATGAAATTAATCCTTTAAGAATTTTTGAATTAAATCAAAATAAGTTAAAAAATGGCTCTGTAATTTATCTTTGTGAAAGAGAATTGCGTGTAAAGGATAACTTTGCGCTGCAATTTGCCATACAAAAATCTAAAGAAATCCGTAAACAATTGAAAATTATTCATCCTAAAATTAATTATGTTTATGAACCTAAGCAGAAATTTATTAATAGGCAAATTCTACAAACAAAGTCAGAATTTTTGAAAGCCAATCTTGATTTTGAAATTGTTGAAAACAGCAATTTATCAGATTACTTAGATAATTTATCGCCATCTTTTTTGATAATAGATTTCAACCCTATTTTAGACAGAAATTGGTTAAAGAATTTAAAATACAAAGTTTACGAAATAGATGGCCACAATATAACACCGGCAAGATTTGTATCTGATAAACAAGAATACAACGCTGCAACTTTTCGTCGAAAAATTTATATGAATATTTACCCGTTTTTAACGGAATTTGAGAATATATCAAATTACAAAACAGAAGCTAATCTATGTTTGGATAAATTTATACGAGAAAAGTTACAATATTATGCTGAATTTAAAAATGACCCGATAAAAGACGTTCTTTCAAATTTATCAAAATATTTAAACTTAGGTTTTATATCAAGTCAAAGAGTTGCGTTGGAAGTTATAAAATCAAATGTGTCCAATGAAAATAAAGAGGCTTTTTTAGAAGAATTGATAATTAGAAAAGAATTAGCAGATAATTTTTGCCTTTATTGCAAAAATTTTAAATCATTTAAATGTATTCCAACTTGGGCATATAACTCCCTTAGATTACATCAGAATGATTTGAGAAAATACATATATTCTAAAAAAGAATTTGAAAATGCCAAAACACACGATAAATTATGGAACATATCACAACAACAACTACAAAAATCAGGTGTAGTCCACGGATATTTAAGAATGTATTGGGCAAAAAAAATTTTAGAATGGTCAACATCACCTGAAAAAGCTTTAGAAACAGCAATTTACTTAAATGATAAATACGCATACGATGCACCGTCTGCAAATGGTTATGTAGGGATTTTATGGTCAATTGGAGGATTACATGACAGAGCCTTTCGAAACTATCCTGTAACAGGTAAAATCAGACGAATGAATGCCAAATCCGTTGCCAAAATTATTAATAAATAAATTTTGTATTGCCAATATAATTTGATTAATCTATAATAAGTGTTGTCAAATTTCAGGAGCAATTATGAGTGATTACATATCAAGAGTTATTAACCAAGTAAAAGAAAAAGATAGCAATGAAACCCAGTTTATACAAGCCGTAGATGAGGTTCTCAGTTCAATAACACCTTATGTTAAAGAACATGAAAATGAACTTCAAAGTCTGGCATTGCTAGAAAGAATAGTAGAACCTGAAAGAATAATAAGTTTCAGAGTTCCTTGGGTGGACGATAACGGTAAAGTCCGAGTTAATAGGGGATTTAGAGTACAGTTTAACGGTTCAATCGGGCCATACAAAGGCGGTTTAAGATTTCACCCTACCGTAAATCAAAGCATTATGAAGTTTTTGGGATTTGAACAAATTTTCAAAAACGCACTCACAGGATTCCCTATAGGCGGAGGAAAGGGCGGTTCTGATTTTGACCCAAAAGGGAAGTCTGACAACGAGGTAATGCGTTTTTGTCAAAGTTTTATGACAGAACTTCAAAAACATATCGGGCAAGATGTCGATGTTCCTGCCGGTGATATTGGTGTTGGTGCACGTGAGATAGGCTATCTTTTCGGCCAATATCGTCGTATAAAAAATGATTATGAGGCTGGGGTTTTAACAGGCAAAGGACTTGAATACGGCGGATCTTTAGCAAGAAAAGAAGCCACCGGATATGGTCTTATTTACTTTATGCGTGAAATGTTACAGGCAAATAATTTGAGTCTTAAAGATAAAATTGTTACAATATCAGGTTCAGGCAATGTTGCAATATACGCTTGTGAAAAAGCCCAAAATTGCGGTGCAAAAGTAGTTGCAATGAGTGATTCCAACGGCTGTATCCATGATGTTAATGGCATTAGACTTGATATTATAAAAGAAATCAAAGAAGTAAAAAGAGGAAGAATTAAAGAATATTTGAATTATGTACCGAATGCAAAATATTTGGAAAATAATTCTGAAATTCCTTCGATATATACTATTAAGACAGATATTGTTCTGCCTTGTGCAACAGAAAACGATATTAACATAGAAGCTGCAAAAATTCTTGTTACAAACGGATTAATAGCACTTGGAGAAGGTGCCAATATGCCTACAACAAAAGAAGCTGTGGAATATTTCTTAGCAAAAGGAATATTATTTGCACCCGGCAAAGCTGCTAATGCCGGAGGTGTTGCAGTTTCTGCCTTGGAAATGTCACAAAATAGCATGCGATATTCCTGGACTTTCGAAGAAGTTGATAAAAAACTTGAAAAAATTATGCAAAATATTTTTGCATCTGTCAAAAATTCTGCAGAGGAATATAATTTAGGCACAAATTATGTTGCAGGTGCAAACATTGCAGGATTCAAAAAAGTTGCAAATGCCATGATAGCTCAAGGTATAATTTAATTTTAGATATACTTTTGTATAATAAGTTTTTTTAGAGCCTTTGCATTAACCGCATCAGGCTCTATTTGTATAAGTTTTTCCAAATATTCCAAAGCTTTGTGATAATTCCCAAGTTTTTTTTGCGCGGCTGCCATTGCATATAATGCATCCAAAAATTTTGGATCAAGTTCAAGTGCTTTTTCTAAATCCGAAACGACTTTTTCTATATTAGGATTTGGAATATCTTTACGAATAAGACTAATATATGCACGATTATAATAAGCGTCGGTCATTTGTGAATTCAACTGGATTGCCTTTGTATAATCAAGTATCGCGTTGTCAAATTCCTGAAGAGCTTGGTATGCAGCCGCACGGTAGAAATACGGAATTTCCCAATCTTTTTTAATTTCAAGAGATTGATTAATCTTTTTTATTCCTTCTGCAAAATTGCCATCTCTTATATCAAAAATTCCGTCATCTAAATATTTTTTATAATCTGTCACTTTTAGATTTCCATGTACCTGATATTTTCACTTATTTTAAAGTCAGCAGTAACTGATTCCTTTATTTCATCAATTGTAAACATTGGATTAATATCAGTCAAAAGTAAGCCATCGGAAGTAACCTTAAACACACAACGTTCAGTAATAATCAAGTTAACTTCCCTATATGCCGTAAGAGGTAAATTGCATTTTTTCAATATTTTCATTTGACCTTTGGAAGTGTGTTCCATAGCAACAATAACCTTTTTTGCGCCCACAACCAAGTCCATAGAACCGCCCATGCCGGGGACAAATTTACCGGGGATTAACCAGCTTGCAAGGTTTCCTTCTTCATCAACCTGTAAAGCACCCAAAACTGTGGCATCAATGTGACCGCCACGCATCATAGTAAATGCCATTTGGGAATCGTAAAAACTTGCACCCTTCTTAGCTTCTACATACCCGCCGCCGGCATTGATAATACTTTTGTCAATATTCTCACCTTTTTGGCTTTTTCCTACACCTAATAATCCGTTCTCAGATTGAAAGGTTACATTTATTCCTTCCGGAACATAATCTGCAACGGCAGTAGGAAGCCCTATACCAAGAGTAACCACATCGCCGTCTTTGAATTCTTTTGCGGCTCTTTTAGCAATAATTTCACGTATTTTTTCTTTTGATAATTCTTGCATTGCTACTACCATCTACTTCTCCTCACAAGGAACAACATAATCTATAAACAAACCCGGAATAACAACCTCATTAGGCTCCAAACAATCTACAAGCTCGTCTGCCTGAACAATTACCGTTTCTGCTGCAGTGGCCATGATTG
>CALVAZ010000068.1 GCA_944325675.1 Candidatus Gastranaerophilales bacterium | reverse complement strand
CCTCCGTAAGCTCAACAGGAGATACTATTTCATCTTTTCTCTCTATTTTGCCTCCTAACAATCTTATCTTATTTTCGAAATTTTCGTATCCTCTATCTATATGATGTAGTTTTTCAATAACAGAATTGCCTTCAGCCATCAATGACGCGACAACCAAGGCCGCACCCGCTCTTAAATCACTGGCTGTAAGCGTTGCACCCGTGAGTTTTTTTACACCTTTTATTATCGCATGGTTTCTGTCTTGGTGAATATCGGCACCCATTCTCCTTAATTCAGGGACTTGCATAAACCTGTTTTCATAAAGGCTTTCGGTAATTATACCAACGCCGTTAGCCGTTGTTAAAAGTGTCATTGCCATTGATTGCAAATCAGTAGGAAATCCCGGATAGGGCTGCGTTACAAAATTTATCGAATTTAAACGATTTTTACAAGCGACTTCAATTGAAGTTGGATCAACGAGTTTTATATTCGCACCCATTTTCAACAATTTATCAGTAAAAAATGACAAATGCGCAGGATAGATGTTTCTTATAACCGCTTTGCCCTTAGTACCAACAACCGCTGCCATAAATGTACCGGCTTCAATTCTGTCAGGGATTGTTGTATATTCAATTGGGTGCATATCCTCTTGTTTTACGCCGTTAATAACAACTTCAGACGTTCCTGCACCAATGATATCGGCACCCATAGCGTTCAAAAAGTTTGCCAAGTCAACAATTTCAGGCTCTTGTGCGGCATTTTGAATCCTTGTTGAACCTTCGGCGAAGACACCTGCAAGCATAAGATTTTCCGTCGCCCCAACTGAAGGTAAATCCAAGCATATCTCTGCACCTACAAGTTTGCTGGCTTTTGCATGGACATAACCGTTTTCTATCTTGATTTTGGCTCCAAGTGCCTCTAAACCCTTTATGTGAAAATCAACACGCCTTTCACCAATAGCACATCCGCCGGGCAGAGCAACTATAGCTTCTTTACAACGTGACACAAGTGCACCCAAAACATTGAATGATGCCCTCATTTTACTTACCAGTTCATATTTCGCGGTAATATTCGTAATCTCTGTCGCATCAATTGTTAAAGATTTTTCTTCCTTGTCATAAGATGTCTTTGCACCCAAGCTGTTTATAACTTGAAGCATAATTTCAACATCAGTCAATTCAGGCACATTATAAATTTTTGATTCACCTTTTGCCAGAAGCGCCGCAGCCATAAGTTTTAAAACCGAATTTTTTGCACCGCCTATTGAAACTTCACCCTTTAAAGGTGTTCCGCCTTTTATATAAAATCTTTCTACCAATTATTTTTCCTCAAAGTCTGTAATTGTCTAATAAAATAATAATACAACGACAACATTATGGTGTAAAGATTTTAAATTATGTAAACAAAGGATATAATTTTTTTTGTTTCTTCTAAGAAATATGTAAAATTTTGCAAATTATAGCAAAAAATATTTTTACGTGCTTTAATACAAACATGAGAATATCACCAATAAATTTCACAGGAATAAAAAACACAGGCTATTGCTGGGTAAACAACGAATTAAATGGCCATAAATTAATGAAAATCAACTTGAATACACAACTTACTCAGGAAGACAAAAAAGAATATAGAAGTCTAATTAAAAAATATCCTGATTACAAAAACAAAATAGCAAGCGATTTTGCCAATATTGAATTTCAATCTGATTTTTTTGGGCTTCAAGGGCGTTTTGTAATGAAACTAAACGGAGAAATGCTTGATCCAACGAACCAAGATAGTAGTGTATGGAATTTTGTTGAAAAAACTGTGAACAAAATAAAAAATCAAAATAAAGAAGATTTTGTTGTAAATAAGTCATACATTGAAGGTGATGATTGCCATTTTGGACTAATATACAATGACGATTTTGACAGATATATAGACGGAACCAACGGCACCATTGGTTTATTTGGAGGTGAAGCAATGCCTTTAGATTGTCACGACGATATTTTAGAGATAATGCATAACCCTGATGTTGTAAAAAGTGGCGCTAACTATATGGCTAATATCATCAAAGGTATTAATGACGTAGTCAACAAATATTAAAATATTAAAAAATAATAAATTTAACTTGTTTATTCCTTTTGATAACTTATAATGTTAAGAGTAAGGGGAAAAACTATGAGTCACAAACATAACAACAATCCGTTTAAAAAAGATGCAGAACCTGAGGTTTGCAATATTGAGCAACATGAAAATAAAGGAAATGAAGAATCAACTTCTAAAGAAGTTGAAAAAAATGCTGAAAGTAACAAACTTCAAGAAGAATATGATAAATTGAATCAGCAGTACATAAGACTTGCTGCAGATTTTGACAATTACAGAAAAAGACAAGAACAAGAAAGAGAAAATCTTTTAAAATATGGTGCTGAAAATGCACTTAAAAAGATGACCGAAATTCTTGACAACTTTGAAAGAGGAGAAAAAGCTCTTGAACAAGTTGAAGATTGCCAAAAAGTAAAAGACAGTTTCAATTTGTTGCACAAACAAGTTATTGAAACTTTGCAGAAACTTGGCTTGGAAGAAATTGAAGCTGAAGGAAAAGAATTTGACCCAAACTTTCATGAAGCAGTTATGCAGACACCAACCGGAGAACACCCTGAAAATACGATAATAAATGTTATGCAAAAGGGATATAAGATGGGAGATAAAGTTCTTCGCCCTTCACTTGTAAACGTAGCAACAGCCGAATAATAGCCGGAAAACTTGAGGAAGAATGACAGATTATTACGAAATACTTGGAGTATCAAAAAACGCAACTAAAGATGAAATAAAATCAGCTTTTAGAAAGATGGCTCGCAAATACCATCCTGATGTCAATAAAGCACCGGATGCCGAGGAAAAATTTAAAGAACTCGGCAAAGCTT
>CALVAZ010000067.1 GCA_944325675.1 Candidatus Gastranaerophilales bacterium | reverse complement strand
TGATGACATATTCCGAAGAAACTAAACAATTCAGGTGCTCTGCCAGAGGTGTTGAAGGGTTATCTTTATATGATATTATCAGCTCTAATGCAGAATATTTTGATGGCTTTGGCGGACATAAACTTGCTGCAGGACTTTACTTTTCAGAAGAAAAAACTTCATTCGATAATGTAAAATCAGCAATAAACAAAACTACCAAAGAAATGCTAAACGGAAAAGAATTAAAACCTTTTCTAAATGTTGATATGGAAGTTTTTCCAACAGATATAACGATTGAATTCGTTGAAGAACTTTCTCAATTAGAACCTTTTGGTGCATCAAACCCCAGTCCTGTTTTTGTTATGAATAATCTTAAAATAAAAGAAAAAAGATTGATGGGCGAAAATAAAGATCACTTAAGACTTACAGTTCAGTCAGGAGCTTGTGAGTTCAATTGCATTCGCTGGCAAATGGGCGATATTTCTCTTGTTCCAGGAGATACGATGGATGTCGCTTTTCACCCGCAAATTAACGAATATAACGGCAACGTAAGTGTTCAATTAATAGTTGATGATATACATTCTGAATATCTGAAAGATGAGGAGTCTGGAACAGCCGGCATAAAAATATACGATCACCGCAAAAAAACAAATATCTTACCTATGGTAAATGATTATGTGAAAAACTCAAAACAAAATATTATGATTTTTGCAGAAAGTAAAGCCGTAAAAGATATTTTATCTCCTTTTAAAAATCTTATTGAAAGAACTTTTACCAGAGAAAATATACCTTCTTGTGATTCTTTAATGTTTTTCGATTACCCTGCGGATAAAGAAACTTTCGACACAATTATAGAAGAGTGCAAACCTTCTTCTATACATTTTATGAATTATAATATTAAATACTTTGATGATAAAGAATTTTTATCAACCTTTGTTAAAATGCTTCGGTTTGCTTGTAATAATAACAATGGAAATGTTGATATTTTGCGTTGTTCAAGTGCTTTGGGTAAATCAATGGAAACTATTTTAACTCTTTTAGATTTATTTGAAGAGGTTGGTTTTATAAATATTTTGGAGAAAAATTATAAATTTTATAATATCTCCCTTAACGAAATAAATGATTTGTCTGTTGTTTTGCACAGTGAAAAATACCAAGAAGTTAAAAATTTAGTGGAAGAATGTGAAAATTTTCAAAAACAACTTTTAGAAAATGATCTTAACTCTTTGGAACTTGTATAAAAGATATAATATGTTATACTAAAAATGAACAAATTATCAGTAAATTTCGTTTTACCATTGAAGGAGAAAAGAAATGAAGAAAGTTTTATCAATAATATTTTTGTCTTTTGTATTTATGTGTTCTGGAATTTCAGCATTCGCTGACGATGCGGCAGATGCTAAAGAATTTTTCAATAAGTATGTGAATGCTGCAAATACTTATAGTCAAACAATTCCTGATTTTTATTCACCTAATGCAAAAATTATAAGACAAGTTGTCAAACCCGACGGTACTTTAGTTAATGTAAGCACTGATACTGCAACATATATGAAACAATTAAAACTCGGTCAAGCTACTGCAAAGTTGAGAAAATATAAAAATACTTACAGAAATATAAATGTAACAAAGGTAGCCAATGGTTATAAAGTTAGTGCTGAAAGACAACCAACAGGTGAAACATATTGGTTGAAAACATATCAAATTGTTCAAAAACAACCAAACGGTCAATGGAAAGTTGTTGAAGAATTGATGCAAACAAAAGAACAGATTTTTTTGAAGTATGCTAAATAATTTTAGATTTTTAACAGCCGGAGAAAGTCATGGAAAGTGTTTAACGGCTATCATAGATGGAATTCCGTCAAATTTGTTTATTGATATTGAATTTATCAATAAGGATTTGGCTCGTCGTCAAATGGGTTACGGTAGAAGCGCCAGAATGCAACTGGAAAAAGATTCTGTTGAAATTACAGCAGGAGTTCATAACGGTAAAACTACCGGTGCACCTATTTGTCTTGTTCTACATAATAAAGATAGCCAAGAAAAAGAATCCTTTTCAAAATACCGTCCGGGACATGCTGATTTTGCCGGAAGTGTAAAATATAATTTATCTGACCTAAGAGATGTTTTAGAACGTTCAAGTGCCAGAAAAACAGCTATTGAGGTTGCTGTTGGTGCTGTTGCTAAAATTATTTTGAAAGAGTTTGGTATAACTTGTTCTTCAAAGATATTACAGATTGGAAAATCCTTAGATAATTTTGAAAAAGAAATAGATGAAGCAAAAGAAAACGGTGACGCTTTAGGGGGAAAATTTGAAGTTATTTTCAAAAATCTACCTGTCGGTTTTGGTTCATATGTTCAATGGGATAGAACCTTAGATGGCAAAATTGCTCAAGCTGTCATGAGTATTGGCGGTGTAAAAGTTGTCGAAATAGGAGAATCTCCTCTTGGAAAAACCGGTTCTGAATACCATGATGAATTATTTGTAAATGACGGAAAAATTTTCCGTAAAACAAATAATGCCGGTGGTATTGAAGGCGGTATTTCAAACGGAGAAGATTTGGTTGTAAAAGCTGTAATGAAACCCATTCCAACCATGGTAAAACCTTTAAATACTGTTGATAAAAATTCAATGACTGAAAGTAAAGCCCATTTTGAAAGATCAGATACTTGCGCTGTTGAGGCTTGTTCTGTTGTTGCTGAAGCCCGAATCGCTTGTGTTTTGATTGATGAATTATTATCAAAATTTGGTGGAGATTCAATAGAAGAAATTAAAAAACATTATAAAGATTCATAATATTCTTTCAAAATTTGTGCATCTCCTTCTATGTTTGGACTTTCACAGACCAATGCTCCTTTTACACCAAAATCTTTCAATGCTTTCAACAAATCCTTATAATTCATATCAGATTCTTCTAAAATGAGATGTTGCTTTTCACCTTTTGCGGTATATTCAATTCCCGCAAGGTGTGCATGGAAATTTTCTAATGCAAAAGTTCCAAGCTCTTTACCAATTCTATCTAAGATATGTGCAAATTCATCGTATGTGTTATATTTACCGTTTGTTCTTGCATGAATATGAGAAAAATCTATACAAGGAAGTACCATTTCAAATTCTTTTGAAAGTCTAATAATTTCTTCAAAATCTCCCCATTGAGTTCCTTTCCCTGTTGTTTCCGGACGAACCCACATTTTTATATTGTTTGATTTTAAAGTTTCTACTATTATTTCTGTTTGTTTTTTTACTTTTTCAAAAACAGCTTCTTTTTCCTGTCCCATATAAAATGCCGCATGATACGTTATACTGTATGCTCCTACATCTTGCGCCGCTTGTGCAGTTTCTACTATTCTTCTTACACTCGCTTCAATTTTTTCTTCTTCTTTAGAATTCAAATTAATATAATAAGGTCCATGGGCTGTTAATATCAATTTCTTTTCTTTTGATATTTTTTTTACCAGCTTTCGCGTTGAATCTGACATTCTAACCCCATGGACAAATTCTATTTCCATTCCGTCAAGATTTAATTTCTTTAATATATCAAAAGCTTCAGAATAACTACCTTTACCTGTTAACAAAGGCATTCCAGCTGTTAAGAAATTTAATTTTTCTACTTTATAAAAGTTTTGCACAATATGCCCCCAAACTTACTGCAACAAGTCCAAATAACAAGCTGGATAGTATGTAAACCCCTGCTTGATAAAAATTTGAATTACCCAACATTTCAAATATTTCTAAGGAAAATGTTGAAAATGTCGTAAATCCGCCACAAAATCCCACTGTTAATGCCAATTTTAAATCTCTATTTATTTCAGGTTTATCAATTAATAAAATATATAAAAAACCTAAAATAAAAGAACCTGCAATGTTTACAAAAAAAGTTGATATTGGTACATTCATTTTAAAATTTACCGAAAAATAAACACCTGTTAAATATCTTAAAACAGCACCAATTCCTCCTCCTAAAAATATTGCCATTAAATTTTGCATTACTATACTCTTACTTTTAGCATTGATTCTAAAATCTCAGCACCATCTTCTATAAATTTTGAACAGTGTGCTTTTTTATTTTCTAAAGGAACATCCTTTGACAATATTTTACAACAAGTAAATTTGTTTCTTTTTTTGAATTCTTCAACAAATTCTTTTGCTTTTTGACGAGCAACAACTTCATTACCTTTTACGTTTTCTCTACCAAAATTATATCCCAATACAATTTGAGAACCGGCAACAACTCCGCAAAGACAACCGGATGACATCCCACCTGAAAACGTTGTTGCGCATGGCAACAATTCCTTTGGACAAAGTCCCTCATCTATTGCTGCTCTTACAATACTCTCTGAACAAGAATATCCTTTATTCACATAATAATCTTTTGCTTTTTCTTTCATAAAAATATTTTATTTTAAATTTTTTTTAAAATCAAGTTAATATATTGTGTTTTATTTGTACACAAAGTATAATAAATTACACAAGAGGAGTTCTCAATGAAAAAATATGCTTTCACACTCGCAGAAGTTTTAATTACTCTCGGTATCATCGGTGTTGTTGCAGCTATTACTATACCAACTCTTGTTTCTAACTACAAACAAAAAGCGTGGGACACTGCTGCTACTGTTTTTGAAAGAAAGCTTGAGGAATCTCTTAAAGCTATGAACACTCAACAAACTCTTGCTGGGTATAGAAATACTGCCGATTTTGTTAGTGAGTTGTCTAAACATTTCAAAATTTCTAAAATTTGTAAAAATGATGATTTGATGTCTTGTTTTGAAGATAAAGTTTGGTGGGGTGGCGGTGAAGCTGATCCTGAAGAAGTTGATATGACAGGCATTAAAACCGCCTCTAACTTTGGACAAGAAGATTGGGATACCGATATTATCGGTGTTCAATTTGCTAACGGTACCACTGGACTTCTTGCTTATAATCCTGATTGTAAACAAGATCCTTTTTCTAATCAAATTACAGGTACCTCTTGCCTTGCTTTGCTTTATGATACTGACGGGTTTAAAAATCCCAACACCTCAGGTAAAGATTTGAGAAGTATTAATGTTTCAAGTTTAGGAAACAACTGTGCTTTCGAAATAGCTGGAACATGTTTTGGTACGCCGTTTTGGCCATCTTACATGACAAAAGCTGAATGTGAAGCTGAAAAAGATACCCTTGGAATAGATTATTGCCTTGAAGACAATGATAATTGGGCAGGGGCTGTTAAAGATTGCGGTGGTGTGGATAAAATGCCTACAAGGGCTCAATTGGCTGAAATTGCCAATTATGTTTATAACACAACAGGTATTGGAACCCAGGATCAGATTGACAATTTAACTCTTGACACCGACAAGGTTGCCGAATTAGGATTCTCTAACTCTGCAACTAGTAGTTCCTCATTTGAATTTTATGTTTGGTCCGGAGAATCTACGGTTGTTGTAACAAGTAAACAAAATATTTATACTTATGGTCGATCATACAGAAAAAATTCTACCGGTACCGCTGTTGGTAATAACACTCGATTCAACCCTGAAATGCAAGCTGTTTGTATTATCAATTAATATTTTTATATTTTTCTTGCCAAACCTGCTTTATTTTAATATTCCTAAAATCAAACATTATCTTATTTGTACAGGCATTATCAAACATACAAAATCTTCTTCGCAATTTGGTCTTAAAACTGTTGCTGAAAGACTTGTATTCAATCCTATTTTAACTTCTTCACAATCAATATTTTTCAATGCTTCCAACACATATTTGTAATTAAATGCAATCAATAATGGCTCGGATGTGTATTGAATATCCAATTTTTCTTCTGACTTACCTGAATCCGGTGTATCTGCATTCAAGGTTAATTCATTATCTGCAAAATTCATTTTAACAATACTTGTTTTTTCATTAACCATAATAGATACACGTTCTAAGGCTGAAATTAATTGAGAAACGTTTACAATTGCTTCTTTCGGACTTTCTGAAGGAATTAATTGATTATATTTAGGGAATTGACCTTCCAAAAGTCTTGATATTGTCATTGTTTTTTCTGATTTTATAATTAGTTTTGTTTTTTCTGTATAAATTCTGACAGATTCTTCATCAATATATGCACTCATTTTTATAAATTCATTTAGTGCTTTTGCAGGAATAATCAATTGTTTTGTTTTATTGTCTTTGTTATCAATATGTTCTCTAACTCTTGCAAGTCTGTTTCCGTCAGTAGAAGCTATTTCCAAAACTTCTCCTGATATATCACAAACAATACCTGACAAAAGATTACTTGTTTCATATCCTGCAGCTGCAAATCCTGCTTGTCTTACTGCTTTAGAAAATGGCTTTAACTCTATTTCAAAACTTTCTTCTTCGTTCAATTCCGCTTGATAAACTTCAGGAGGAAATTCATTTGCCGAAATTCCTATAATATCAAATTTTGAATTTTGACATGTAATATTGACTGTTGTTTCATTTACAGGCATTTCAAAAGTTATTAATTTGTTACCTAATTTTGAAACAATTTCATTTAATGTTTTTGAAGGTAGTGTTATTTTTCCGTCTTCTTCAACTTGTGCATCAACCAATGCTGTAACTGTCAAATCCAAGTCTGTTGCAACAAGTCTAATAGTTCCTTTATCAACAGTTTCTATAAGAATATTCAAAAATACCGGCTGCAAGGCTTTCATACTTGTAGCTCTTTCAACTATTTTTATACCGTCAAATAAATCCTCTTTTTTTACAACAAACTTCATTTGATACTCCTTTAAAAAATCCCTTCCTTATTAAATTTTACTATAAAAAATAACTCAAAACAAACTAATGTAAAGAAGTTTAAAAAAGAACATTTTCTTATTGTTCAAAACTTTTTATATTAATTAATATATAAATAAATTATTTTAAAATAATAGTAATAATAAGTTATAAATATTTGTAGAAAACAAAATGAAAAACAAAAAATACCAATAATAATAAAGTAGAAAAAAATGTAGAAAAAAAAAAACAAAAAAAAATAAAAAAAGAAGAAAAATGAAAATAAAAACACAAAATGTAGAAAACCCATGAGTTTTCTACCGAAAACAACATGTTTTTCTACACCTCTCCTCCAAACGGATGATTTTTTTAAGATTTTTATTAAAATTCCGTTATAAAAAGGAAAAGGAGGTATTTATGTTTAATTCTGTAAATAATCCCTTTAATAAGAAAATAGAATCATCAACATCTTCTGACAGTAATAAACATCATCAACCAAGGGAACAAAAAAAGGAAGAAAAAAAATACCTCGAACAGGAAGAACAGGATGAAGTAAAAATCGGCGGATTGCCTCTGCTTACAGAAGACGAAGTATTGGCCATGACACGATCTTACATAAATAATTTAAAAAACGAACATGAAGGTAATCAAAAAATTATAAATAAATTGGATAAATATTTATCAAATTTTGATGTAAAAAAATTTATGAAGAAGAATCCGTCAATGACAAGTCCTGATTTTTATATGGTTATGTATAATGAAACAGAAGGACTGGTAAAATAAATGGTAAAATTTTTGGCACCAATTGTGCTTTTGACAATATCAAATGTATTTATGACATTTGCCTGGTACGGACACTTAAGGTTTAGAAATACAGCATTAATAACAGTAATACTTGTAAGTTGGGGAATTGCGTTTTTTGAGTATTGTTTTCAAGTTCCGGCAAACAGAATTGGTTACGAAGTATATAATGCAGCACAATTAAAAACAATTCAAGAGGTAATAACACTGCTTGTATTCAGCGGATTTTCTGTTTGGTATTTAAAAGAACAATTCAGATGGAATTATCTTGTTGGCTTTTTATTTATTATTCTTGCTGTGTTTTTTATATTTAAAAAATGGTAAGAAAATCATTTAATTCAAATTCTTTTACTAATGAATATTCAACAGGAAGGATAAATCTAATAAAATCTGAGGAGGATTTTTTGTCCAGCTTCATAACAGGAATTATTTTTTCCATTTTGAATTTTGGTATATTTATAAAATTAAACTTTTTTAAAATATCCTGCATAAAAAATACGTAATTTTTATCTATCAAGTTATTTTTAAGTGCCAAATCAAACGCAAAATAAATTCCTGCAACAACACATTCTCCATGTGTATATTTTTTGTATTTTGTAATTTTTTCAACAGCATGACCGTAAGTATGACCAAGGTTCAAAATCCGTCTTAATCCGGATTCTTTTTCGTCTTTTTGTATAACAGATATTTTTAATAAAAGACAAATTTTAATTAATTCTTCAAGTATTTTAGAGTCTTTATCAAGAATTTTTTGAAAATTTTTATCTAAAAAATTAGTCAAATTAAAATCTTCAACGCAACAACAGCTTTTTTCTATAAATGCGTATTTTACAACCTCTCCAAGTCCTGATTTAAAATTCCTTTCATCGAGAGTTTTCAAAAAATTTATATTAATAAAAACAGCAGAAGGCTGATAAAAAGAACCAATTAAATTTTTACCCAAAGAAACATTGATAGCCGTTTTTCCGCCCACAGAACTGTCAACACAAGCAAGTAAAGTTGTAGGGACTTGAATATATGTAATACCTCTCATATATGTTGCGGCCACAAAACCTGCAATATCCCCGACCACACCACCGCCGATTGCAATTATGGCATCTTCTCTAGTTAACTTTTTATTTAGACAAAAATCTATTATTTTTTTATAATTTTCTAAAGTTTTTTGCTTTTCTCCATCTTTTAAAACAAATTTATCAGTATTGTTAAACCCTAAAATCTTTCCATATAGCTTATTGACTTTTTCTGAAATAACGACAACAAATTTTTTGCCGGTTGTTTTTTTTAGGATTTCCTTTTTTAATTCAGAGATATTCTCGTTATTTATATAGATTGGATAATTATAATTTTTTTCCGCAAGATTAACTTCCAAATTAATCATTTTATTAACCTTTCAATTTTACTGACAATTTCTTTTTTTGTTTTGTTGGTTGTGTCTATTGTTATATGAGCTTTTTCATAATTATTTTGACGTTTTTTTAGAATAAAAGCAATGCTATCAACAGAAAAATTTTTATGAAGCAGAGGTCTGTGGATTTCAGTTTTAATTCTTTCAAATAGAACCTCAGGTGTTGCTTTTAGATATATAACAAAACCATATTTTTTTAAAATATTTCGGACTTCTTCATCCTCAAAACCACCACCGCCAAGAGATAATACCATTTTTTTTCTGTTAATGTATTCAAAAGTTTTCAATTTTTCAATTTTTCTAAAATATTTTTCACCATATTCATTAAATATGTTTGTAATAGACATATTTTCAGATTTTTCAATTTCTTTGTCTATGTCAATGAAATCATACCCAATTACTCTGCTTAAAAAAGCTCCAATAGTGCTTTTTCCGCACCCCATCATACCAACAAGAACAATCAAGTTTTTCATAACATTCATCATAACATAAAATGATAAATTTTATTCATGATATACTAACAATATGAAAAGAAAACCGATAGTTGCAATAGTAGGCCGTCCAAATGTTGGCAAATCGACATTTGTAAATCGTCTTGTCGGTTCAAGAAATTCCATAGTAGATGATTTGCCAGGGGTTACACGTGACAGAATTTATTTTGATGTTGAATGGCAAAATAAAGTTTTCACTTGTATAGATACGGGTGGAATAATTCCCGGTGATGAAGATGAAATAATGCTTTCTATTTTTGATCAAGCAAAAATAGCATGTGAAGAAGCTGATAAAATAATATTCCTTGTCGATGGAAAAACCGGCATAAATCCTGTGGATTATGACATTGCAAATATTTTAAGACAAACCGATAAACAAGTATTTCTTGCGGTAAATAAATTAGATAACCCAAACTCTCAATATATGACAAGCGATTTTTATTCACTTGCATTAGGTGAGCCGATTGGGATTTCAGCTTTACATGGTTCAGGCGGTGTTGGTGATTTGCTGGAGTTAGTGACAAAGGATTTTGAAATTCTTGAAAATCTTGAAGAAGATAACACTATTAAAATTGCTATTGTAGGCCGTCCTAATGCCGGTAAATCTTCAATAGTTAATTCTTTGTTGAATGAAGACAGAGTAATTGTTTCAAATATTTCAGGAACAACAAGAGATAGCATAGATTCAAGAATCAACTATAAAGACAAAGAATTTGTTATAGTAGATACGGCAGGTATTCGTAAAAAATCCAAAGTGGATTGGGGAGTTGAAAAATTTGCTGTGGATAGAGCTATTCGTTCAATTCGTGATTGTGACGTTGCGGTTCTTGTAATAGATGCAACAGAGGGTATTTCAGATCAAGATAAGAAAATATCTTCAATAATTACAGAAGCAGGCAAAGGTCTTATAGTTGCTATTAATAAATGGGATTTAATAGAGGATAAAAAATCAAATACAATAAATCAATTTGATAAGAAGCTTGCAAACAATATTCCATTTTTAGATTTTGCACCAAAAATTTACATAAGTGCGGTCACAAAACAAAGATTGAATCAGATATTTGAAAAATCCGTAGAGGTTTATGAACAGTGTACAAAAAGAGTTTCTACAGGTTTGTTAAATAAAATAATTAATGAAGCCTATACGCTTAATCCGCCGCAAAGTGTAAAAAACAAACGTTTGAAAATACTATATTCAACTCAAATAAACGTGCAGCCTCCAACATTCATAATTTTTGCAAACAATGCAGATTTACTCAAAGATCATTATAAAAGATACTTAGAAAATAAATTAAGGGAAGCTTTTGGATTTTTTGGAACACCAATAAGAATTTCCGTTCGAGAAAGAAAAGATAAAAAGTCTTAAAAATTCTTGTCTAAAGTTACAAAATATGCTAGAATCTACGTAAAAGGAGGATTGCAGATGGAAGGTTTTAATAGATTGAATGGGGGGGGGCAACTCCTTTAAGTAGTAAAAACAATAATCTTGGCACTTTATCAAACAGAAACTATAATTCAAATATGAGGAATTATAGATTAAGAAAGGGTTTTACATTAGCGGAAGTTTTGATTACTTTGGGAATTATAGGTGTTGTTGCCGCAATGACAATACCAACACTAGTTGCAAATTATAAACAAAAAACTTTAGATAACCAGTTTAAAAAAAGTTACGCGTTAATGAATCAAGCATTATTAAATGCACAAAGTCAATTTGGATATGTACCAAAGTGTTATTATAATAGTTTGGGTGGTCCTACGGTTCTTACGGATTGTGTTCAATTAACAGAAAAATTTTTAGCATCATTAAAAATATCAAAAATATGTAAAGATAAAGCTTTTGAAAATGGTTGCATACCCGAATATAAAGGTTATGATGATATTTTAAAAGAGCAGCACAAGAATGATGAAGATTATAATGAAGAATACTGGCAAGACTACGCAAACAACAATTGTAGAGGCTTTACAGCAACAAGAATTTTAGATGCAAAAACAGTATATTTATTATCAGATGGTACAATATTATTTTTCTATACAAATGATACATGTATAATTCTTGCGATAGATATAAACGGAAAGAATGGACCAAACAAGTGGGGATACGATTTATATTCTTTTAGTATAAGATCAGACGGAAATTATTTTAAATATGTTGGAGATGCTTGTAGTACACCTGAAGAGGGTGGTTCTTCGGCACAAGCAATGATTAACAGGTTATTCCATTAAGGTTTTGGTGTTGTTTTTTTACTAAAAATTCCAACAAATTTTGCCCAATATTTTTTGCTTAATGTGGCAATCTTACGTGGGATTTTTCTTTTTGCATACACCCTAGCTATCCTAAAAAGTCTTCGAGGTGTTTTAAATTTGGAAGCACCAAACAATAACCCGGCAGTTGCCAAAATACCAATTCCCCATTTTTTCCAAGAAGGATTGTTTACCCCTGTACTACTTGATTTAAATTCATCCGCTTTTGGTTGAGAATTCATTTGGGGTAGTGTATCAGGAAGTGTCTCCAAAGAGGGATTTCCGTAATATCTTGGTTGAACACCTTTTATATAAGCCGGTGCATCAAATCCTATTACACCTGCTGAAGCTAACGCATCTAAATCATTAATCCAAGACATACCTACTCCTTTATGATTATATAAAGTAAAATTGTTTTGAAAAATTGCCCGGCTCTAAGAAATTGTAACTTTTTTGTGATATAATTTTTGCCAAAGAGGAAAATATAAATGGATAAATATTATTTAACAACGGCAATAGACTACGTAAATGGTGCTCCTCATATAGGACACGCTTATGAAAAGATTTTAACCGATATTATAGCAAGACATTATTCTCAAAGAACAGAAGTTTTTTTCTTAACGGGAACAGATGAACATGGCATAAAAATTCAAAAAACATCTAAGGAACAAGGCATGACACCAAAAGAGCTTTGTGATATGAATGCTGAAAAGTTTAAACAAGCATGGAAAGCTTTGGATGTTGATTATACGAAATTTATAAGAACAACAGATGATTATCATGAAAAAGTTGTTCAAAAAATATTCAAAAAACTTGTAGAAAAAGGCGATATTTATAAACA
>CALVAZ010000066.1 GCA_944325675.1 Candidatus Gastranaerophilales bacterium | reverse complement strand
GGAATGTCAAGAACTCATTTATATAGTTTATTTAAAAATGAAAAAGAACCTAAATTTTCAACCATTGTAAAAATATTCCATGAATTAGGTTATGAATTAGAAATTGCGTAAATATCTAAATCTCATGGATAATTTTGTAAATCTCAATTTGCAAGCAAAAATAAAATTGCACTTTTTTGCACTTTATTGCACTGGCTTAAAATAGGCTTTGTGGGCGGGTTAGCCCCTGAAATAAATTCAGGGTGACAAAATTTTAGTGCAATTTAGTGCAAAAAATGAGTAGATGGGTGCAAGAAATGACCGGTACATCTCAATACTAAAAAACAGCCTCAATCGAGCTGTGTGTTTGATTTTTTATTAAATTTTCTCTGTCTCAATGCCCTAGAAACCTATTACCCAGAAACCTATTAACCTATTAACCTATTAGAAACCTATTACGCATTTTGACAATAAAAAAAGAAGTCATTAAGACTTCTTTTTAAATGGTGGGCCGCAGTGGACTCGAACCACCGACCTCACCCTTATCAGGGGTGCGCTCTAACCACCTGAGCTAGCAGCCCATATACTCTATTCTACTGTAAAAATTTTTAAAATCAACGCCTTGGGCTTTGACCCTTATCAGGCCTCTCACTCGACAACATTCAGTTGTCTCGTTCGGCACAGTGCTCTAACCACCTGAGCTAGCAGCCCATATATTCGGCAATTCCTAATTTATCATGGACAATCTTTAAAATCAAGTATATTTATAAATTTCTCTTGTTAAGAAAAGTTACAAAAATTATCTTTCTTGGAATTGAGCTTTATAAAAAACGTTATTATATATAACGAGGATTAACTATGTCCATAACAATTGATACCAACTTAATATATCTCCAAAATCGGTTAAACCTTTCTGCCGAAAAACTTGAGATGTATCAAGGCAAAACAATTGAAGAAGTTCTTGAAGCTGAAACCGCTGCAGGTAACCCGCTTGCGGTTGAACTTGCCAATGAATTATTGACTGATGTTAACCTTTTGATTGAAATTTTTAAACTTGCAGATCCTAATAACAAATTTATCATCCTTATGAATATGGATGAACAGCAATTAGAGGAATTTCTTCCTTTGATGGAACACAACGACCTTGTGCAAGGTTTGATGTATTTTACTCAAGATAAATTGTTAAAAATGCTTGAAGAAGTGCCTCCGGAACAGCTTGTAAAAACCGTTTTCGAATTATTTTCACAAGAAGAAGTAATTCAACTCATGCCGGAAGAACAACTTGATAAATTGCTAACAAGCCATGACCTTGATAAAAACAAAGTTTTAGAGCACTTGAAGTCAATTCCTCCGGAATATATTGCACAAATGATTGAAAGTGTTACCGGCGAAGAATGTCAAGGACAAAATCATTTGGATATGATAAAACAAGTCGGTGAATTTAATCCGCTTCAATACAAAGATGCTTTAACTAGCATGCAACCGACACAAAAGCAACAACTGACACTTTCTCTTGCTAAAGAGAATCCTGAACTTTATGAATTGTTTGATCCGAGAGCTTATACCAATATGATTAATAATCAAAAACAAAAACCTGAATTGGTTAAAGCTATGAATGTTTTGGAAGATGAAGAAATTATCAAAATGTTGGGTGAACTCCCGAATGATTTGATGTCAATTGTCATCACTCAACTTGATACTGAAGTTTTTGCAGACCATTTAATGAAGAAAAATCCTGAAATTATTGCTGATTTAATTGCTGCTTAAAACATTATAAGCAAATTCTATGGCATGCTCTGCAAATAATTTTTTCATTTTTTTTCGCTCTATATCAGGATTTAAGAGTACTTTTTTGATATGAATTTTGTCCTTATACCTGCAAGAGATGTAACATAAACCTACAGGTTTCACAGCTGTTCCGCCGGTTGGCCCTGCAATACCCGTAGTACATAAAGCAATATCACATCCTGTCTTATCAAAAAGCCCCTCGGCCATTTCTCTGGCACATTCTTCACTGACAGCGCCATATTTTTTAAGTGTTTCTAAACTTACACCTAAAATTTCATGTTTCGCTTCATTCGCGTAAGTCACAAAATTAAGTTTTACGTATTCAGAACTGCCTGAAATATCAGTCAACATAGAACTCAACAAACCACCCGTGCATGATTCCGCAGTTGATATTATCAATTCCTTTTCTAATAACAATTTTGATAATTTCTTAATCATAGGTAAAATTATTTTAACATGTACATGACAATTTTTACTATTGGTATATCATGAACTATAGGAGAAAACATGCCAACAGTTAAAGAAAAAAATGATCAGGGGAATTTGCTGCCACAAAATATAGAAGCCGAAGAGGCTGTTCTTGGTGCAATACTTGTAAATCCTGAGGTCATAACAAAAGTCGTAGAAACTCTGAAGCCGGAAAGTTTTTATAAACCGGCACATAAGTATGTATATGAAGCCATGCTTCAGTTGTTTAATACAAATGAGAGAATAGACCTTGTTTCTGTATCAGATGTTTTGAGTTATAATTCAAAACTTGAAACAATAGGCGGACGTGCATTTATAAACGATTTAAGTTACAAAACTATTACAACATCAAACATTGAATACTATGCACGAATAGTTCAGGAAAAAGCCGTAAAAAGAGCCTTAATTAATGCAGGCAGCGAGATAGTATCTTTCGGATATGACTTGAATCCTATTGACGAATCACTGGAAGGTGCTGAAAAATTAATTTTTGATATAGCATCTAAAAAAGCGACAACAGATTTAAGCCATATCAAAGACTTAGTGTTAAATACGTACGAAAAAATTGAATACCGCTATGAACATAAAGACGAACTTTTGGGATTAAGAACCGATTTTTATGAACTTGATACAATGACAAGCGGACTTCAAAAATCAGATTTGATAATTCTTGCAGCACGTCCTTCAATGGGTAAAACAGCTTTTGCCCTGAACATAGCTCAAAATGTTGCTATCAAAGAGAAAGTTCCTGTTGCAATATTTTCACTTGAAATGTCAAAGGAACAGTTGGTTCAACGTATGCTTTGTTCTCAAGCTGAAGTCGATACACAAAGATTAAAAACAGGTAATATGCAAAGCAAAGACTGGGACAAGCTCGCAAGTGCCATGAATGATTTTGCAAACGCACCAATCTTTATAGATGATACAAGCGGCTGTACACTGACTGATATTAGGGCAAAATGCCGTCGTTTGAAAATGGAACAAAAAGATCTCGGCTTGATTGTCATAGACTATTTGCAATTGATGGAAGGCTCAGGCAGAGAAGAACGTATGCAGCAGATTTCCGCTATATCAAGAGGCTTAAAAACTCTTGCACGTGAATTGGATGTTCCTGTGATAGCACTTTCGCAATTATCACGTGCTGTTGAATCAAGAACCGATAAACGTCCGATGCTTTCAGATTTAAGAGAATCAGGTGCTATAGAACAAGACGCAGACATTGTTATGTTCATCTATCGTGATGAATATTACAAAAAAAATGAAGAAGAAGACGAAGTAACTAAAGCTGCCGCCAAGGGTGAATCTGAAATTATAATAGCTAAACACCGTAACGGACCTGTTGGCACCGTAAAACTTCTATTCCAAGCAAATATAACCAAATTTAAAAATCCGATTAAAACTGATGTATTTTAAGCAGTGAATTTACTTTTTAACAAATTCAAGATTATATCCCAATATATTAGCAAGTAATTCGGCTTCTTTAAAGGTTAATGTTTCTCTTCTTATTTTACCGGCAAGACCGTCCGGGGTATATTTTTTGTCCCCTTTTTCACTCATCATTGCTGCTAAATCTTTTATATATACATCATTTAAAGTTATAAAGGCTTTAAGTTTACTCTTTGTACTCATACACTAATTATATATGCCTTGACTTATTGTGTCATTAGACATATAATATACTTAATATTTTAAGTTTAAACTTAAAATATTAAGTATAAATTGTAACAATAAATTACAAGCGGGGTAATGATGAAAGAACTAAACGCGGATACTTCCTGGGATAAAGCAGTAAAAATCTATTATTATGCGCAATTAATTGAAGGTTATTGCGCAAACGCTGGTGGTAAAGCTGCATTTGTTGACTGTATTGAAAGGATTATGTATGATGTAAAATTATTGGCTCTTGATTTGTTGGATGATTTATAAATATATTGTTAATTTTAAACAAAAAACCTGAAAATTTGTTATAATCAGAATATGGATAATTATGAAGATTTTATATCAACAGTAAGCCACGAATTGCGTACTCCTTTGACTTCAATAAGGGGGTTTGCTCAGACTATGCTCACTTCTTGGGATAAACTTGATGATGAGAGCAAGAAAAAATTCTTAAAAATTATAGAAGACCAGTCAAACAGACTTATCGGTTTGGTTGAAAACATGCTCTCTGTGACAAAATTACAATCCGAAAAGGACATGCTTGTATTTAAAGAGGTCAACATAAAATATCTCATAGAGCCGGTAATAGATATTATTAAAACTACATATCCGACACATAAGTTTGAATTTAATTTTAATGAAAAAACACCAAATATAATTGTTGATAAAGATAAATTTCAACAAATTATGACAAACTTGATAGAAAATGCCGCAAAATATTCAAATGAAAATACTGTTATAACAATAAAAACTGCACCGGCAGGAGATTATGCATCCATCAAAGTCACAGATCGTGGTGTCGGTATTTTGCCGGAAAATTATAATAAAATTTTTACTAAATTTTCAAGAATAGACAATCCTTTAACAAGAAAAGTTCAAGGCAGCGGTTTGGGATTGTATATTACAAAAAATCTTGTTGAAAAAATGGATGGCAGAATCTCCGTCACATCGGGAGATGGTGAAACGACATTTGAAGTACTTTTACCTGTAAAAAGTGTCGAAGAACAAGCGAGGGCAAAATGCAATCGGTAACTTTGTTAATAGATAAAAGGCGTGAACTGTCAACAAAATATAAAAAATTGCTTGAAACAGGGGAAAATAAAGTTCTTGTTTCAAAAAATCTTATTTCTGCCATGAAGATAATACAAGACACTGAACCGGATTTGATAATAATTTCCGACAGCATTGATAATGATTTGTCAGATTATTGCAAAAAAATCAGGGCTTTAACTTATAACATGCGTCCGATAATTATTGCAATATCAAAATCATCTGAAGTTGATGATAGATTGAAAGTTTTGGAAAACGGCGCTGACGATTTTATTAGTGAACCGGTAAATTCAGAAGAATTTGTGATGCGTATAAAAGCACATCTTAGAAGAGAATTTGAATGTAATCTTGATACAAAAAAGTTATTGCCGAATAAAAACTACTCTTTGCGCGCATTAAAAAGGATTATAAAATCCGATTTGCCATGGGCTGCAATGCTGGTAACCATAGACAATTTTAACAGTTACAAAGAAACCTATACCGAGCTTGCATCTGACAAATTAATTCAAACATTTTGTGCAATAATTCAATCAATTTTAAATAAAGATGACTATTTTGGGACTATTTCAGATAACGATTTTTTGATTATAACCGATATGTACAAAGCCGAAAAAGCTGCTAACTTTTTGACTTTTGCATTTGAATCCGTATCCCCGAAATTTTATTCCAATGAAGATATAAACAGAGGTTATATAATTCTTCAAGGTGATGAGTTTGCAGGACGCAGATCAGAATTTATCCACACAACAATAGGTATAGCGACAAATGAGTTTAATAGATATTCTAATGTAACGCAACTTATAAATACTTTGGTTCAAATAAGAGATATGGCAAGAATACCTTCCAGATCAAATTATCTTATAGAAAGACCCAAAATAACTGCAGAAGGAGCAGTTACAGAAAAAATCTATAATAATAAAATAAAAATTATTGAACCGGATGAAGCAATGAATACCCTTTTAAGAACCATTCTTGAGCTTCAAGGTTATGAAATAATCGATAACGATGAAAATATACCTAGCGTAATTATACTGGATGCAGGAGATGTAGAAAATCAAGAGGGTCTTGAAATTTGCAAAGAATTAAAACAAAATTCCAAATACAGCAGTTCAAAATTGATAGTAACATCAATATTCCATGATAAGGAAACCGTCCTAAATTGCGGGGCAGACCTATACTTGCCAAAGCCTTATGAATTAACCCATCTTGTAAAATGGTTAGAAACTTTTATCAAAGAATTTAACCAATAAGCTCTTCAAGAATTTCGGCATTTTTAGGTGCAGATTTAGCCTGATTGGCAGAAATTCTTCTCATATAACTTCTTAAGGCTTCTCTTATTAATTCACTGCGAGATCTTTGTTCTGTTAAAGCAAATCCGTCAACTTTGTTTAAAAAATCGTCCGGCATAGTCACTAAAATTTTTGCCATGAATAATTCCCTCTCTTTTCTTGCATTCTAACACATTATTCAATATTCCGCAACCGAATTAAGTAGTATAGGCTATGGACAAAGTATACAAATTTACATATCATAACGATGTAAAAATGAAAGGAGAATCCCATGGAAGAAAACAACCACTATGAACACCATTCAGTATTTGAACGCCATCCAATTTTAAAGCATTTATTATATGGTTTATGCGCTTTAATAGGAGCTTTTTTGGCATTTTATGCAGTTACCGATTGGTATTTCAAAGCAATGCTTAACCCTGTTAATCAAATGAAAAGAATGGACAGAGCAATCGAAAAACGTGACCGACAAATGGAAAAAGCATTCAAAAAAGCTTTTCAAGGTACCGAAAGACTTCAAGACAGAGCGAACCACGTAATGAAACTTGAACAATCTGATAATGAATACAAAGTCATAGTAGACCTTGTTCCTTTGAATAACAGTGAAAAAAATGTTGAAGTCAGAACAAACGGAAATGTCTTAACAGTAAGAGCCGCAGGCATACATGGATTAGGCAACAGAAAATCTTTGGTAGAATTTACACAAAGTTACATGTTCGGTGATAATGTTGATTTGAGTCAACTAACCAAAGAACGTGAAGGCGATACATACATTATCAAAATTCCTATTGAAGATTAGATATAGATTTTCCCGGAGAAATAACCTCCGGGATTTTTTAAAACAAATTATGATATAATAGCCGTATGAAAAAAATACTTGTAGTTGATGATTCTCCAAGCTGGGTAAGACATCACATATTCAACATAAAATATATTTTGGGTGAAGAAAATGTCCAAATAAGCTCTGCTTACTGTGCAAAAGACGGTGACAAAATTTTGTCTTTCAATATTGATGAACCATTTGACTTAATTTTTACAGACATGCAGATGGAACCTGATTTTTTGCCCCTAAATGCCGG
>CALVAZ010000065.1 GCA_944325675.1 Candidatus Gastranaerophilales bacterium | reverse complement strand
TATATCAAATTATATCAAAAACAACCAATAATTATTCGCAAACATGCTCTAATGCCTTTTCAAGAATAACCTTTACATGGTCATCGTCAAGCGAATAATATACGTTTTTACCCTTCTTTTCGGCTCTTACCAGTTTTGAAATCCTCAAAACTTTTAATTGATGTGATACGGCGGACTTTGTCATATTCAATAGTACGGCTAAATCACCAACACACATCTCGCTTTCTTCCAATGCCCACAAAAGCTGAATTCTTGTGCTGTCACCCATAACTTTAAAAAAATCAGAAAGCTCATACAACAAATTCATCTCTGGCATTTTAGGTCGAACTTTATTTACTATATCTATGTTTATAGCATCACAATCAGTCTTTTTATTTTCCATATTTAACACTCCTATCATATCATAACATAAATGAACAGTTGTTCAACCGTGTAAATTTTTATTAAATCATGGATTACAGCACTTGAAAGTTGAACAGTTGTTCAATTATAATATTAATATAAGAAAGCGAAGCATAATATGTGCGAAAATGAAGATCACAAACACGAAGTAAATTTTTTTAAAGAAACATGGTATATAATAGCAGCAATAATTTTATTTATAAGCACGATAAGTTTTCAATATCAAAGTGACCTAAAGTTCATAAGCCTTATATTTGCGTACCTATTAGCCGGTAGCGGGGTTCTTTTAACCTCTCTGAAAAACATTTTAAAGGGAGACTTTTTTGATGAGAATTTTTTAATGGGTGTTGCAACAATAGGTGCAATTGCAATAGGAGAGTATCCCGAAGCCGTAATGGTAATGGTATTGTATCAAATAGGTGAATATTTGCAACATAAAGCTGTTCATAAAACCAGAAAGTCAATTGCAGATCTAATGAACATAAAACCTGAATATGCCAACGTTGAAGAAAACAACACTGTTACACAAAAATCTCCTAACGAAGTAAAAATTAATGACATAATCATTGTAAAAACAGGTGAGAAAATTCCGCTTGACGGCATAGTGTTAGATGGCCGTGCATATATTGATACATCATCTCTCACGGGCGAAGCCATTCCAAGAGAAGTTAAGGTAAACGACAAAGCCCTAAGCGGATGTATAAATACTAACGGATATCTAAAAATTCGAGTAACAAAAGAATACTCTGAATCCACAGTTTCTAAAATTCTTGCACTGGTTGAACATGCTAAAAATAAAAAAACAAAGACCGAAAAATTTATAACAAAATTTGCCAGATATTACACTCCCACAGTAGTTGTAGCCGCATTAATACTTGCCACAATTCCACCTTTAATTACGGGTAACGAATTTATAGTTTGGGCAGAAAGAGCACTTACATTCCTTGTAATCTCATGTCCTTGCGCACTTGTAATATCAATACCTTTAGGCTTTTTTGCAGGTATAGGTGCAGCCTCTAAAAATGGTATCCTAATTAAGGGCAGCAATTATCTTGAAGCACTTTCAAAGCCTGACAGCATAGCCTTTGACAAGACCGGCACACTTACAAAAGGTAATTTTGTTGTAAACGAAATTATTCCTGAAAATAGTACAACAGAAGATGACTTACTAAAATATGCAGCAATTGCAGAAACATACTCAAATCACCCGATATCAATTGCAATTAAGAATAAATACAACAAACAAATTGATACGGATATAATTCAAGAAATAAAAGAAGAAGCCGGCAATGGTATTATCGCAAACATATCAGGAGACACAATTCTTGTAGGTAATAGCAAATTAATGACTAACCATAACATAGAATTTAACAAAAATCTTGATGCGAACACTGTTGTATATGTTGCTAAAAATAAAACATTTATCGGAACAATAACAATAACTGATGGAATGAAAGAAGGCTCAAAATCCGCAATTTACAAACTAAAAAAATTAGCTTGCAAAGTAATTATGCTAACAGGAGATTCAACAACAATAGCGGCAAAAACTGCTAAAAATCTTGGTATCGACATTGTATACTCTCAATTACTTCCAAAAGATAAAGTAGATAAGATTGAAAATTTAATAGACAGCAAATATAAAAATGGAAGCGTAATATTTGTCGGTGACGGCATAAATGATGCACCTGTTCTAAAACGCTCCGATATAGGAATTGCAATGGGAGGCTTAGGTTCTGACGCAGCAGTTGAAGCAGCAGATGTTGTTATTATGGACGATGATCCTACCAGAATACTGACTGCAATTAAAATAGCTAAAAATACTATGCGAATAGTTAAACAAAATATAATTTTTGCAATAGGTATAAAAATTTTATTTTTAATTTTAGGTGCCTTCGGGTATATGTCAATGTGGGGCGCAGTATTTGCTGACGTCGGTGTAACTTTAATTGCAATTTTAAATGTACTTAGAATACTATTGATAACGAAAAAAGAGTGCTTCTAAAAAGCACTCTTTTTGAGTATAAAGCTATTTATAATTATTCAATAACCTTAATCCAACCTTCAGGAGCCTCAATTCTGCCCATCTGAATACCGGTTAATGTATCATAAAGTTTTTGTGTAACAGAGCCCATTCTGTCTTTTCCTGAAGGTAAATAAATATGTTCCCCATGATTAACAATTTCACCAACAGGAGAAAGAACCGCAGCAGTTCCACATAGAGCACATTCAACAAAATCCTTCAGCTCATCAACGTGTACTTCTCTTTCTTCAGCTTCTAAGCCCAAATAATGTTCCGCAACATACATCAAAGAACGTCTTGTAATAGACGGCAAAATAGAGTTGGATTTTGGCGTAACTACTTTGTTGTCTTGAGTTACGAATATAATATTTGCTCCGCCGGTTTCTTCAACCTTGGTTCTTGTTGCAGAATCGAGGTACATGTTTTCATTATAACCTTGTTTATGAGCATCTACAATAGGATGCAAGCTCATAGCGTAGTTCAAACCTGCTTTAACATGTCCAGTTCCTCTTGGCGCCGCTCTGTCAAAATCAGGAACCCTCAAAGTAATAGGCTTAACCCCGCCTTTAAAATAAGGTCCGACAGGAGTTGCAAAAATTCGGAACTGATATTCTTCAGCAGGCTTTACACCAATAACCGCATTACTCCCAAACATATAAGGTCTTAAATATAATGTTGCGCCGGAACCATATGGCGGAACCCAGTCCAAATTTGCCTTGACGGTTTTTACAACAGCCTCAACAAATTTATCTTCTGGGTACACCGGCATTTCAAGCCTTCTGCAAGAATCAGCCATCCTTTTTGCGTTTAAATCAGGTCTAAAACATACAACATGACCATCTTGTGTTGTATATGCCTTTAACCCTTCAAAACAAGTTTGTGCATATTGCAAAACGCAAGCACTTTCATTCATTGTAATTTCGGAGTCTGTGGATAAAACACCCTCATCCCATTTGCCGTCTTTATAGTTTGAAACAAACCTGTAATCTGTTTTTATATATCCAAAACCTAAATTTTTCCAATCAATATTTTTTTTCATTCCAACTCTCCAATATTCCAACGAATACACATAACCGTTGTATCACACAAAAGATTCTATGTCGAGGATAATTTAACAAAAATACATAGGTAAAGTTAATATCAAACTATACACAATATAACAAGACATCTTTCATATGAACTTCTTTAACTATATTCAAAATTTTGTTTATAAAACGTTTATAAGCTGCTCTGTCGGCCTCGCCTGAAAGCACAATATCCGCTCTTTTTATAGTCGGATATATATAAATTTTAGCTTTATTTGAAGCATTTTCATATACTTCATCAACCGATGAGCCCAAACTTCTTTCTTCAGCTCTCCTGTAAAATCTTTCTTTTTGAACATCAGATGAAACATCTACATAAATTTTAAAATCAAAAGCATCAACAACTTCATCAGTCAAAGTAAAGAGACCTTCAGAAATAATGATTTTAGAAGGAACGGCCAAAGTTACGTTATCTTCTCTTATTGCAGTTCCGGACATATCATATTTAGGCAAATAGACATCTTCACCGTCAAGTAAAGATTTGATATGCTTTTTCATTAACGAAAGTTCCAGCGCTTCAGGTACATCCAAATCATAATGCTTTGCAAACTCCGCAAAACTTCCTGCAGCTCTTACCATATCGGACCTGTCATAGTAATAGTCATCAGTATTAATTCTTGTAATCAAATCAATAACAGAAAATTCTCTGGCAAATGCCTCCAATGTATCAATAATATCAAAAGCAATGGTGGATTTTCCGCTTGCAGTCTCGCCTGCTATACCGATTGAACAAGAGCGATTTGCTATTCCTGACACAAATAACGCCATCTTATGAACTACAGACGGCGCAACAAATTTAAATATGGAATTTTCTGATTCCATTTCTTCCTTAAAAACCTTTGCCAATCTTTTTTCAATAAGATAAAAAGCATTATTTTCGCCTTTGTCCAAACATTTGAATGACGGCTTTTTATCAGATTTAAAGGTTTTAGTTATAGTATTTTGCAATTTATAAACCTCTAACAACTGCCAGTTAAACTTAGCTTTTACACTAATAAACCACAAACAAAA
>CALVAZ010000064.1 GCA_944325675.1 Candidatus Gastranaerophilales bacterium | reverse complement strand
TTTTCAGTTGTTCATATCCTTGCATTCTGTCAAGAATTTCTTTTCTTTCTTTTGAAAGTGTTTCGATTTGTAATTTCAATTCTTCCTGACGGGCAAGAACTTCTTCATAAGCCGCCAATGCACGCATGTTAACATCCCCTAATTCTTCCATGCGACGCTCTAGCCTTTGGATTTTTGATGTTATTTCATCAATTGATATATCAACAGGTTCCAGCTTATTAATCTCAACTCCGGCACTTTCAAGTGCTTCACGAGCAGTATCCATTTGCGGCTCTAATTCTCTTCTGCGAGCTTTGAAAGATTCTATCTGCTCTGCTATTCTTTCAATATCAGTTGTCTTTATATGCTTTTGTTTTTCAAGCTCAATAAGGTCGTTATTTATATCGTCACGTTCTTTAAGAAGTTTTCCGAGTTTTTCTTCTATAACCTCAATTTGCTCTTTTAAACCTTCAATTTTTTGATTTAGTACATCAATATCTTCCTTATAACGTTTTTTATCTTCTTCAAGTTTAACGTTATTTTTCTCAATAGAATCAATTTCTTCATTCTTTGTTTCAATTAGGTTTGTATGGAAGGATATTTGACGATTTAACTCATTTATGTCGTTATTTGAGTTCATGAGATTTGTTTGAAGTCTTTTTATTTCGAATTCAACGCCTTCTGTTTTTTCCTTTAATTCTTTCAAATCTTTGTCATTTATGAGCTTTTCTACTTCTTCAATTTGGGTTTGAACGGTAGATATTTTTTCCAGAATTCCGACGTGTTTTTCTTCCAATTTATCCAAAGTTTTGCCTAAATCATTGACTTTCACAGATGTTATCTTAACGAAATCCGCCTTATCTTTTAAAATATTTTCACTTTGAGCATAATTATTATTCATATTATCTAATTCAACCTTGGACTTGCTGAATTCACTCATAGCATCTGAATAATTGGTTCTTACAGTATCAAGTTTTTGCTCAAGTTCCGCTTTTTTCTTTTCAAGAGAAGATAATTTATCTTCCATATCCTTTAGCCTGATTTTATAAGTTTCTAGTTCAGTATCATCATTTTGGCTGAAACTTAAGCCAGTACGTCTTGCTGTACCACCTGTAATTGAACCTGATTTTTCAAAAAGCTCACCTTGCAGGGTTACCATTCTGTAACGTCCGATAAGTTTTTTGGCACACTCCATGTCTTCTACAACTAAAGTATCTCCAACAGCATAGAAAAATGCGTTTAAGTATTTTTCATCAAAATCAACGAGATTAATTGCAAAATCAATTACACCTTTGTCTTTAGGTAATTGAAGTTTTGAAGGTGCTTTTTGAACCTTGTTTAATGGAATAAATGTAGCACGGCCTGCACCTGAGGATTTTAAAAGCTCAATTGCAACAGATGCCACATGCTCATCATCTACAACAACATGCGACATTCTTCCGCCAAAGGCTACTTCCATTGCTGTTGAATATTCTTTATCCACTGTCCCTAATTTTACAAGCGGAGAGTGGACTCCCTTCAATTTAGCCCCCATAATTGTGTCAATAGCACGACCAAAATTTGCATCTTCAAATGCTTGTTTTTTTGCTTCCATTGATGAAATTTTGCGGTAAGCCATCTGTATATTATAGTTTAAATCATTGATTTCATTTTTAGTAGTATCAAGGTCATGAAGTGCGTTTTGTTGAATAATTTTAAAATCCTGCAGTTCTTTTTCCAGCTGCTCAACCATTGCTTTTTTTAATGCCTGATTTTCGCTGAAATTCTGCTTCATTTCTTCTAATTCAGCAATTTTTGCCTTTGCCTCATCGAGTTCTTTTTGTAGGTTATTAAACTCATTTTCTAAAGGTAAACGATCTTTAATAAGACTGTTTTCGCTATCTTGAAGACTTTCCAATTCTTTTCTTAAATTATTGCGTCGTTCGACATGCTGGTCAGCTGATGCGTTTAGACCCGTCATATCCTCTAAAATCTTTTTTAATTCTTCATTTTTATCTGCAATATTTTTTTCAATTATTTTTATTTCATCATCTTTAAGTGAAATTTTAAGTTTAAAGTCTGCAATTTTTTTATTAAAGGTTTCTATGCCGTTTTTGGCGTTTTCAATTGAACGTAAACCATCGTGAATTTGTTTATCTGCATATATTGTAGCATTATTTTTACGGTCAATTTCGCCTTTTAGTTCTTCTTCTTGTTTTTTAAGGTTAATTTGCTGTTGTTCACCTTCTTCTTTTAATTTGTCGGAAATTTCTTGATATTTCTGCCTAATAAGAGCTAATCTTTCGTCTAAATCTTTACTTTTAACTTCTTCTTCTTTTTTCTTTTTAGTAAATTCAAGAATATTTTCATGCGCTTTTTCTAAGTTTCTTTTGATATCAAAAAATCTGACAGTATTGATTTGTCCTTCAAGTGACGTTTTTTCTTCGCGAAGTTTTTGATACTTTATTGCAACTTCACGTTCTTCCTTTAATTGCTCAAGCCTTGTATCAACTTCATTCAATATGACAGTAGAACGCTCAACGCGTTGCTCTACAGTAGTCAATTCGTTGGTAGCCTGCTCTATTCTCCTGTCAAAATCAGCAATACCGGCAATTTCATCTATGATTTTACGGCGCTGCTTAGGCGAACAGTTTGTAATCCCCATTACATCGCCCTGCATCATAACATTATAGCTGTTTGGAGTAACATTATATTTTTCCAAAACAGCATGGATATTTGAAAGCGTTGTGACACTATCATTAAGGTAATAGGTACTAGCATAACCCTGAGTGGATTTTCTAATACGGCGAGCAATACTTAAATCATTACCCCCCTCCATATCGCCGAAAGTAACTTTTACCATTGCATCGTTACGTTTGGTGTAGGTTGATATAAAGTGTGACAGATTCTCTGCACGTAGTTCTCCTGCGTTTGCAAGTCCGAGCGCAAAAAGAACACTGTCTATTATATTACTCTTACCTGAACCGTTTGGGCCTGAAATCGTTGTGAAACCTTTTAATAATGGGATTTCTGATTTGTTGGCAAATGATTTAAAATTATCTATTTCGAGCTGTTTTATGTACATAAATTTATAAATTTCCTACCAAGTCTCATTACAATTGAACTATAACTTTGGCGATATGTCAAAATGTTAAATAAATCTTTACGATTTTATACCATTTTGCCATATTCAGCGCATGATGTTATGATTGAATGTATTATGAAATTCGATTTTAAAGAACAAAACGACAAGGAAAGACAGTATTATGCACAGGATTTTTCTGAAATGGGCAAACTATTGTCAGAAATCCGTAGCTCACTTGTAAACGGTAATCCTGTCAGTTTAAAAGGGATAAACCTTTCCGGTATTGTTAAATACAACCCTTTGGAGACACTAACTTACATAACATTGTTTCAAGAAGGTCAGAAATTTATAAGGTATGGCAGCAGAAGAAATAATTTTGCTGCCACAATTAATCGAGATATTGAAATGCTTAGAAAAAATAAGTCCTTTAGCGATTTTGATGTCAAAAATTCTGACAAATGCAGGATTATGCTCGAATATGTTACTGATAGAAGAAAAACTTCACCTAAAAGGCTCAATTCAATATTTTTTGACAGAGACAGATTTGAAATAGGCATAAACGGCTTGGAATTATGTATGGATGGAACCTCTTATTACTACATGCCAACAGATGCTGTCTCTTTGAGTCATATGGGATTAATGCAGGCATTGCAAACGCTTGCAAAGAGATCTCCTATTGGCAAAATAACTGACAAAATTTCTGAGAGGTTAAAAATACTTTCCGAAACACCAAATTGTGAATATTATCTTTTCAAAAGCAGGGCATTTGTCACTTATAAAGACTCATGCATCCCTTTATACAGAGGAAATATCCTTTATAATGAATTCAGTTATGAGACTTTGTACGAGCAGTTTATTTCTTCTACTAACTGGATTTTAGAAAACATGTATGAAGATGGCAGATTTTTATATTACTACGACTGCTGCGAAGATAATTTTAAAGATCATGAACATCCTAACAGAGCATTAGACAATCTTTATTATAATGATTTACGTCATTGCGGCGGGATAATAACTCTGATAAGAGCTTTTCAAATTACTAAGGATGATAAGTATATAACTGCTGCTAAAAAGGCAATAGATTGGAGTATATCTATATGTAAAGAGCACGAAACCGAGTGGGAAAAAGGGTATTATGCCTTTTATAATAACAAGGCAAAACTCGGAGGCACCGGCGTGTTACTTGTAGCGCTAATGCAATATCGTAATACCACAGGTGATAAATCTTATGATAATTATATCAGAGGTATTGTGTGCCACATTTTGAGCAGAATCTATCCGAGCGGTGAGATGCTTGGGTATTATATTCATCCTGAATACCAAAATGGTGAGCCTTTGGTTAGTATGTCAGATGAAGAACGTAAGAATACTTTTTCATTCTATTACCCTGGAGAAGCACTTCTTGGACTTGCGCTTTTTGTTAATAACTTTGACGAGCCTGAGTTCGTAAATACAGTTAAAAAACTCTCTAAAAAGGCCCTCGATTGGATTGTTGATGAAAGGCCCAAAATTTACGCTGACTTGTTTACAAAACTTCCATCTGACGCTTGGCTTATGCAGGCAATTGAGGAATGGTGCAAACTTGATGAATTCAGAAAAGATAACTACATAAATTTTGTATTCAATGATGCACAAAGTATGATAAATCAGGCATATAAACGTGATGATTCGCCATATATTGACTATGAAGGCGGTTATTATTACGAATACGGTGATCATTTCTACCCTGATGGTGCGCGCTCAGAAGGGCTTGTGGCCTCATATTATCTTGCAAAAATGCTAAATAAAGATGAATTAGCTGCAAAACTTCTTGAAGGCTGCAAATTAACCGCCAAATGCCAATTCTTGCTTTTTAATAACGACATAAACAGCTATTCGCACAAAAATCCTAAAAAATCAATTAATTCAATTCGTTTTAAGGCGACGAGACAATGGGTTCGCGTAGATTCAATACAGCACGTTGCATGTTTCTTTGCTCGTTTATATAAAGCTGAAAACTAAGTGCAAAAAAAAACGACCGATAAAGGTCGCGAAGGAAAAAAGGGGAAAAAGGGAAAGTAGGGTCGAAAGAATTTTGAAAATAATTCCGACCGAAAGTTTTATTAAGATACTTGAAATTAACCAAAAGTTTTGAAGGTAGATTCAGTGTTCTTTTCAATAACTTTTTGTACAGCATCCATTTCAGTTTGGATAGCATCTTGTTCTGTATCTAATTGTTTTAATCTTAATTCTAAGTTTTTATCTTGTGCTTGAATAA
>CALVAZ010000063.1 GCA_944325675.1 Candidatus Gastranaerophilales bacterium | reverse complement strand
TCTTAGGTTCGAGCGCGAACGAGCTGAGGGCGCAGGTACTTTCTTGAAAAGAAAGTCCGAAGTCCCGTTATTCGCGAGTGAGCAAGACTGTCCCGTCTTCCGCTCCATTGAAAACTCAATATTTGTTTGCACACATGGACGAGAACCGCAAAGCGCAGCTTTGTCTTAGATTCGAGCGCGAGCGAGCTGAGGGCGCAGGTACTTTCTTAAAAAGAAAGTCCGAAGTCCCGTTATTCGCGAGTGAGCAAGACTGTTCCGTCTTCCGCTTTTATAAGGAATTTATATGATTACACAGATTTTAGAATACGTAAAGCAATTTAAAGATGTATTTGAAACCTTAAAAATAGATTTGTTTTTAAGCGTTATCATTAACATTGCTATTGCAGTAGTCTTATTTAAAGTTACGGATATATTTATAGGCAAACTTAAGGAGCATATTAAAAATTCCGATAACAAATCCCTTTCCAGCCACCTTATACCGATGTTGGACAGAACTATCAAATTTTTAATACTGTTTTTTATCCTTGCATCCTTTTTGCAAAGTAACGGTTATTCAATAACATCACTTATCGCAGGTTTTGGAATCACGGGTTTAGCTGTAGGTTTTGCAGCACAACAAACTATAGCCGACTTTTTCGGAACACTTGCCATCATCGCTGACAAGATGTATAAAATAGGTGATTACATTAAAATAGGTGAAATCGAAGGAACAGTTGAAGATGTAAACCTTTTGTCCACAAAAATTCGCACACTTGATGATTTTTTGGTATCTATTCCAAATAACAACATCTCCGGAACAGTTATAACAAACATTTCCAAAGCCCATAAGCGCCGTATAAATGAAGTTTTCGGAGTAACCTATGACACAAGCGATGAAAAACTTCAACGCGCAAAAGAAATAATAAACGAAGTTTGCAAGGACAATAAAAACATCTACGAAAATCCTGTTATATTTGTAGAAACTCTTGCCTCAAGCTCCATAGACATAAAGCTTTTAGCATATGTAAAAACAAAAAATTATAACGATTTTGCACGTATACGTTCAGATGTAATTCTGGAAATTGTAAAACGTTTCAGACAAGAGAATATAGATTTTGCATTCCCATCACAATCTGTTTATATTGAGAAAAAATGAAAATAAAAATTGTTGCACTCGGAAAAATCAAAGAAAAATTTCTAAAAGAAGGCATTGACGAATTTTTAAAACGTCTTACGCCATATGCGAGTGTAGAAATTATCGAGCTTACGCCAATAGAAATAAGGGACGAAAATTTAACAGGGAGAGTTTTGGATGAAGAGGGCGAAAAAATTCTTTCACAAATAAAACCTCAATCTTATGTGATCACACTTGAAATTGAGGGCAAAATGCTTTCATCGGAAGGTTTTGCCGAAAAAATTGAAGAATTGACTAATGACGGAGTTTCAGAAATTGTGTTTGTAATAGGTTCTTCTTGCGGGATTTCAAAAACAGTTTCCAAAAGGGCTGACTTCAAATTAAGCATGTCAAAAATGACTTTTTTACACCAATTTGCAAGACTAATTTTAGTGGAGCAAATCTATAGAGCCTTCAAAATAATTAAAGGTGAAACTTACCATAAATAGATGACGCTTTTTATTGATAAGAATGTTAAAATATCCGAAAAGGAGTCATTATATGCGAAAATTTAAGTTAAATCTATCGGAAGAAGAACTCAAAAAACGTACAAGCAAGACCTATCTTGTTACCAAAAAATTCTTAAAACCTGATGCACCCGAATATTTGGCACTTGAAGATGGTGACAAAAAGGCGCTTGTGCATCTTATTAAGGCTGCAAATATTATCGGCGAAATAAACTTGCAGCTGGATTGTCACGACAACGTTGATTTTAGAGCATTTTTAAATGAAGAAATAAAAAAAGGCAACAAGCAAGCAAAATTAACGAAAATTCTATTTGACGCACAAAAGGGAATGAACGCAATCGACACAATGTCAAATAAGATTAACCTTGCAAAAGGGATAAAGGAACTTCCGGGGAAAGGCGTTTATCCGAAAGATTTAAGCGTAAAAGAATTTCATCAAATTATAACCAAAATGGTCGAAGAAAATAAACTTGACGATGTAAAAAGGATTCTAAACCAACGCTCAGTGGTAGAAAGAAACGGAGAGTATTTGGTCGGAATAGATTACGTGGATAAATTCCGCAAAGATTTTCAAAAGGTTGCAGAAGAATTAGAAAAAGCCGCAGAAACATCCACTAACGAAGATTTTAACGAGTACCTGATTTTACAAGCAAAAGCACTAAAAACAGCAGACCCGACATTTGATGCTTTTGCAGACAAAAAATGGGCAACACTGCAAGATACTCCTTTGGAATTTACAATCACACGAGAAAACTACGAGGATGAAATGACGGGAACCATAATGGAAAATCCTGAATTAAAATCATTATTGGAAAAGCATAAAATAACCCCAACCCCAAAGGATTTTTTAGGCGGCAGAGTGGGCATAGTCAATAAAAAAGGTACTGATGCACTTATGGCAATAAAAAAATACTTACCGGAACTTGCCAAAAATATGCCGTATGCTGATGAATATGAACAAAACATTTCACCGGACAAAGACACAAAACAAACAATGGTTGACGTTGATATGGTACAAGCAGCTGGTGACGTCGGTTCTTATCGCGGCGGAATCACCCTTGCCGAAAATCTTCCAAATGATGACAAGCCCTCACTTCAAATCGGCGGTGGCAGAAGAAATGTTTATCATAGGCAAATTAGATTTATAAGCGATATGAAAAAATTGCAAAAACGGCTTGACGCCATTTTAGATAAAGACCAGCACAAGTATTACCTTGACGAAGCTGATCACTGGTTCACAATAGGCCATGAAAATGCTCACTCTCTCGGGCCTAAAAAAGGCTGCGAAAAACTCGGTAAATACAGAAATATTATTGAAGAAAACAAAGCCGATATGGGATCTTTGGCATTTGTGGATTTGTTGACAGAGCTTGGAATGTATACAGAAGAACAGCGAAAACAAATTATTGTAACCGTAATTGCTGATAATTTCTTAAAGTCTAAGCCGACTTTGAGTCAGGCACACCGCGTAAGAACCGTTATGCAGAATAAATACTTTGCAGAAAGAGGGGCTTATGAAATTATCGACGGTAAAATTCACGTAAATATAGACAAAGTTGTTCCAATAGCAAAAGAAATGCTTGCAGAAATCGTTCGAATCCAAATTGATGAAGATTTTGACAAAGCGGAAAAATATGTCAAAGATAACTTTGTTTGGACAAAAAATATGGAAATTATAGCCAAAAAACTCCAAAAGGTAAGCAAAGCATTAAACGGCAAACTTGAAACAAAACTCGCTGACAAACTTGCTAAACAAAAATAAAAATCAATAAAAGGCAATTTTTAAAATCCTCTTGTTTTTATATAAATAACAAGGGGATTTTTTAGGGGATATAAATATGCCAAATATCGGAGATATAACAAGGGATGTAACCGTACAAAGTTTTCAAAGCCTAAATGGTGACAACCAAACCATTGCAATGGTTGGCTGGAATTATCAGGCGGGCAAGAAAATTTCACTTTTTGCAGGCGGCGGCTACGATACAAATTTCAAAGACAATCTGGGTTTAGCTTTCGACTTAAAGGGTAAATATCAGTTTGACGAAAATCATAGTATTCAAGCTCGTATCAGAAGCTTGCACTCCGATAAAAAGAATACAACGCAGTTTAGGATTTCACCGGGCTGGCAAGAAAATCTGGGCAAAAACACTACAATTTATCTAAACCCATATTATGCTTACAAAATAGACTACAATAACAATAAACATGACCATAGCGTTGGAGCTTTTGGCGGAATTTCACAAAAAATAGGTAACACTACTATTTCCCTGGAAGGTCAAAGATACAACCTTCAAATACCTGAGGACAACAGCGGGAAAAACTGGAGCATTAACTTGATAATTTCGCACAAATTCTAGCAAGTTTCTTTTTGATAAGCCCAAGCCGAATGGTTGTGAATACTTTCAAACGCTTCACATTCCACTTCAAATTCTTTTACAACAGGATGTTTTCTCAACTTTACAACCACATCACGCAAAACATCTTCGACAAATTTTGGATTATCCCAAGCCTTTTCGGTAACATATTTTTCATCCTTGCGTTTTAAAAGCGGATAAACAGGGCAAGATGCACATCCCTCAACCATATCAATCAAATCCTCAATCCAAATATGTTCATCTTCAGGATAAGAAACTTTCACGGAAATAAACGCTCTTTGGTTATGCGCACCATTATCAGAAATCTCTTTTGAACACGGACAAAGAGTCGTCACGGGAACTATGACACCTAAAATAAATTTATAACCGCTATCCTCTGAAATTCTTCCCTCAAAGGAGCAATCGTAACTCATAGGCGCCGTCAAACCGGTAACGGGTGAAACCTTATCGATAAAATACTTGAACTTAAACTCCAATTCGCCGCTTTGAGCATGAAGTTTTTTGATAATCTTTTCTAAGCATCCTTTTATATCAACGCCCAAAAGGTCTTTTGTCTGCCATTCTGACAAAACCTCAACAAAGCGTGACATGTGCGTGCCCTTGTATTTTTTAGGCAAAGATACGTTAACCCTTGCCTTTGCACAAACCACCTGATTGGAATTATTTTTTCTCTGAATTATCAAAGGCAACTCTATGTGCTTAATTCCAACCTTTTGAATGTCAACTTCTCTTGTATCCTCTAAATTTTGAATATCTTTCATACAAATATTCTACCATAAAGAGTATTAAATATTTAATCTGTATAATAAGCAAAAAAAAGACCTTGTGATATTCAAGGCCTATCCGTTTAAATAAGAAGAGAGAGCTTTATACTATTATAAAGTCCCACATCTTATAAAAATTGCTAAATTTTTCTCGCAAATTTTACAATATTTAACATTATTTTGCAGGAACAGAATCCAATAATCCTCTTATTCTCAAATAACGATCCAATTCGACTCTCAGCTTTTTCAAATCCATATAAATTGCATTATTTAAAAGCACTCTGTTATCATACTTGGGGTCGATAATATATAAGGTAGGAAACCCGCTCAATGCAACATCTTCAACTAAAGCCTTATTCGCGGGATCTTCAGCATTAAGCATTACAACATTGAATTTATCTTTGTAAATATTGCTTACAGTTTTATATTTCGGCATAAATCTTAAGCAATAACCGCACCAATCAACATACAATAAAGCCAGCATAGGTTTATCGGATTTTAAAGCCTCATCATATTTTATGCCGATTTTATAATCGGATGGTTTATTATTTTTTTCTAGTGCAGGATTTGTCAAAGCAAAAGTAACTGCTGACGTTAATATAACTGCAAAAACAATCCCAAATATTATTAAAAACTTCTTTTTCATTTCTTCCCCCTTCACAAAAATAGTATAACAAAAAATACTTACGACAACTAATTTATCAATATTTTTATAAAATTTCATTTTACAATTCTTTACACTTTTGTTAATAACAATATATATTGTGGTATATACTTTGTATATACTATTATGTATTTCGATCCGTGCTTAAAAAAATTACTGTCCAAGATTTACCGTGTAAGAAGAAGAGGAGTTTAGAATGAAAAAAAATTCGCCGATTAAATTGAAAAAAGTGACAAAATTTTCCAATCCGGCAAAAAATGAAGTTTTACAGGCCGAAAACGACAGTGTATTATCAAATTATTTAAGAGAAATTTCAATTTACCCGCCTTTGAGTGCCAAAGAAGAACGCGAACTTGCAAAACGTGCAAAAGAGGGGGATATAGATGCCAAAAGGCAGCTAATCCAATCAAATTTAAAACTTGTAATTACGATTGCAAGGAAGGCAATTCACACATCAAATTTACCTTTAACCGATTTAATTCAAGAAGGCAATCTGGGGCTTATGATAGCAGCAGAGAAATTCAACTACAAACTCGGCTACAAATTTGCGACCTATGCAAGCTGGTGGATAAAACAATCCATGTTCAAAGCTATTTCTGAGCAATCACACTGCATGAAAATTCCTGTTTATATACAAGAAACCTTGTCCAAATTTTCAAAAATAAAATCAGAAATGGAAAAAACTGCAAATCAGCAGGTTAAGACAGAAGAAGTAGCCAAAAAAATGAACATTTCAAAAGACAAAATCGACACGTTTTTATCAGCCTACACAAAAACAATATCAATCGAAAGCGGAATTGAAAAAGCTGATGGCAAAGAAATAAACGTAGCAGATATTTTGGAAGATGAAAGCAGTTCTGTCACCGCAAACATTGAATTTGAAAGCTTAAAGACAGATATAGAAATGGTAGTATCAACTCTAAAAGACAGAGAGCGTGATGTAGTAAGAATGCGCTACGGACTTGGCGACACAACAAAAAGAACTTTAGAAGAAATCGGAAACATTTATGGTGTAACAAAAGAATGTATTCGTCAAACAGAATTGAGAGCATTGAAAAAGATGAAGCTGACAGGCCAAGATTTATTGTCAGGTTATATTTCGTAATTCCCGTTTTTAACAAAATCGCCTCATAGCAGGCGATTTTTTATATACTACAAATGATTGTTTTACTTATTCAAAAAAAACATTAATATAAGATATATGAAAAAACTTATTGCAATAATTTTTACGCTAATATTTTTATGTGGCAACGTAAGTCTTGCAGAAGGTGACATGTGGGATTATTTTGGCGATCAAAATTCTTACGGTCAAAAAGCCGTATCCGACGAGGAATTTGACCAAGCGCTTGAAAGTAAAACCAAAAAACGCAAAAAACGTGATAAAAATATTCCAAAAGGCGAAGAATTTCACCAAAGTAACGAAACACAATTTATAAAAGAAGCCGAAAATGAACTTCCGATACTTTGTGTTCCAATGAATCTAGTTGTAGGAGAAAATGAGGTACTTCCAATTGGCCACTATCAAGTAATGGGTGAAAAGAAAAACGGAAAGCCTTACTTAAAATTTTATCAGGCACACTATCTTATGGCAGAAATCCCCGCAAAAGAAACCCACGATGATTTTAATCAAGAAACCATTCATTTTGTGAACCTTCTTGATAACGGCGAAAAACAAGTGAAAATAATATTCGGCTCATTGGATTTTAACGCATACACAGTAGTCGAAGTTGCGGAATAAACTCATTTTGTGCTATAATCAAAGCAGCAAAAGGGGTAAATATGAAAAGAGCAATAGTAGTCGTAATCGATTCAATGGGGATAGGCGCAATGCCTGATTGCAGGGAATTTAACGATATTCCGGAATGCAACACTTTAAAAAACGTATGTGCATTTAATAAAGGACTTAAACTTCCAAATATGTCCAAAATGGGCTTGGGTAACATTCAGGATTTTGAAGGACTTGAAAAGACCACAACCCCGACGGCAAAATACGGCACAATGGTCGAAAAATCCAAAGGTAAAGACACTACAACCGGCCACTGGGAAATCGCAGGGTTAATCTCAGAAAAGCCATTTGCAACTTTTCCTGAGGGATTTCCGGATGAATTAATTAAAAAATTTATACAAGAAACAAACTGCGGCGGGGTATTAGCGAATATTCCAGCAAGCGGGACCACAATAATAGAAAAACTGAACGACGAACACCATAAAACAAAATTCCCGATTGTATACACCTCCGCCGACAGCGTATACCAAATTGCTGTCGATACTGATTTAATACCATTGGACACACTATACAAATGGTGCGAAATTGCAAGAAGGCTTCTTGATGAAGGGAACTACAACGTATCAAGGGTAATAGCACGACCTTATAAAGTCATTGACGGCAAACCTACAAGAATTTCCAAAGACAGACGTGATTACTCAATGGCACCAAAACATACGCTTCTTGATGAAATCAAAAATAAAGGCGGTAAAGTTATCGGTATAGGTAAAATTGAAGATATTTTTGCCAAAAAAGGTATAACTCACGCAATTCACACAGGCACGAATAAAGAAGGGCTTGAATTAACTCTGCAAGCCATAAAAAATGAACTTGATTTAGAAAAAATTGCTTATGAAAATAAAAAATACAGCGAACCAACGCTAATTTTTACAAATCTCGTTGATACAGATATGCTGTTCGGACACAGAAATGATGCAGCAGGATATGGTAAAGCGTTGGAGGAAATAGATGTATATATCGGTAAAATGTTAGAAGAACTGACAGAGGACGACTTACTGATAATAACGGCAGATCATGGTTGCGATCCGACAGTTCCGGGAACAGACCACACCCGAGAAATGGTTCCCGTATTGGTTTACAACAAAAATACAAAAGGAGAAAACCTTGGCAAGTTAGAAGGATTTGACCACGTTGCAAAATTTATAAAAGACTGGATATTTTAATTTGTTTGTTGTATAATTAATCGCGTGAAAGAAATTTCACAAGTAAAATATAAATAAGGAGAAAATGAAATGGCAGTAAAAATTAATGACGGATGCATCGGATGCGGCGCTTGCGAATCAATTTGCGATGCAGTATTCAAAGTAGAAGACGTAGCTACAGTTAACCAAGCAGCAGTTGCAGATAACATTGACTGTGTTAAAGAAGCAGCTGATTCTTGCCCTGTTGGCGTTATCGAAATCGAATAGTTTTTGATTTTAATAAGGTAAAAAAAGGAACCTCCAAAAGGTTCCTTTTTTCTATTTATTGTAATAATCCATAGACCAACCCGAAGCTACTAACCCACTAAAGCACCCTGAAAGTACCCTTGTAGCGAGATATTCACCGGTAGAAACCGTAGGATCATTGCAATTATTAACAGAAGTGGCAGATTCTTCAATATACTCCCCGTAATAATCCAAGCGTAAACCAAATAAATCTATACCACCAATGTTAGGTCCGGATGTTCCGTTTAAGTCAAAAGAAAATGCGCAAGCACTGTTAAAACATCCCAAAAAACATAGTGCTGCACCCGATTTTAATTGTGCACAAGCACGAATATTACTTGATACAGCCGAAGACTTTGAGAAAGTAATGTTCCCGGCCCTGTTTTTATAATTATCAGCCAGACAGCCTTCCCCTGAATCGCCACAAACCTTTACCACACTAAAATACTGGACTAAAAAATTCTTCAAATCATCATTGGACGCACTTGAAGCATTAAAGCTATAATCCAATGAATCAACTCTGTTATCTGCTTTGTATTGAACAACAGCATTCGAAATCTCATTATAAATCTTCTGTGTTTGAGATAAAAACACACGATTCTTGTAATTAGAAATCAATGTCGGTATAGTTAATGCAGAAATTAATCCCACTATTCCTAATGTTAAAAGCGCCTCCGCTAAAGTGAACCCATTAAATCTAATTCTAAACACCCCCTTTTTAACATTCTTTTAAACAGACCCATATTGAAATTATACAATAAAATTTAAAAAAAACAATAAAATAACAGGTACCAAAAGGCACCTGTTATTTTCAGTTTTTGTCAAAAGCCTATACACTTGCCAAAGAAGTAGCTTCTTTAACAACAGCTTGCAATGCTTCAAGAGCATCAGCAGGCAACTTATCGATACCGGCTTTTTCAGTTTCTCTGGATTTAACAAATTCAATTCTATCGTTCATACGAGCAACAAATTGAGCTGCATATTCTTTGTTAGAGAATGAAGCATCAAATCCTTCAATATCCATAATTTCGATATCAGAGAAGTTTTCCCATTTATGGAACTTAGCAGAACCTTCAACGATAGCTTCAATAATACCCAAAGTATGTTTAGGCTGAACTTTAGTACCCATAAATTCACCTGTGTTCAAGATGTAGCAATCAACGCCATCAGCGATTAATTGTTTAAATCTTGTATAGTCAACTTCTAACGGGTAAACTCTGAATGGGTTAGCATAAGGTTCAACAACCAAAGCATTCGGATCAACGCCTGCAGCCAATCTTTCAGCAGATGAACGTTTAGTTGCAAGAGTTGCACCCATAGCAGAACCTAAAGAAGCACCTGACAATTTCAATACAGGAGGAATTGTAGGATCTTTCATCAACCAGAAAATAGCATTGATAGGTTGATCGATTCTGTCAACTCTGTTAGGTGACCATAATTTTGACTTAACAGCACGTCCGTTACCGTTTCTGATATCTTCAGTAACTGAAACAACTTTACCGTCAGCTAATTGGATAGCACCGGCATTTTGTTGAGTCAAAATGTATTTGTTATCATCACAGCCGATAGGATAGTCTGCTGTCTTATCGAAGTAAGCAGGTTCCAAAGCGATAGTGTATTTATCATGAACGTTGATGATAAATGCGTCATCGTGAAGAACTGTGATATTGTATTTGTTATTGTGTTTTGCGTGAGTAATTGTAGATTTACCAGAACCTGACAAACCAAACACAGCAACTTGGAAAGATTTGCCGTTATCAAGGTTATAACGTTTCATACCACCGTGGCAAGAAGCATAACCGTTACGAGCAGCACAACCCCAAGCAAGAGTTAATGTACCTTTTTTGTGTTCGCCAAAGTATCTCATACCCAAAATACAAGCGCAATTGTGTTCAGGATCAAAGAATGTCAAACCGTATGGGAAGTCAGGGTGTGACCAATCAGGATCTGAGAACACATAAATATCGCCGTCAGGTAAAGCTCTTGATTCTGCGTACATATTAGCATAAGTTTCATTGATGTATTGGAAGTTTAACATCCAAGAATACATAATATTTTCGAAACCTTCAGGAATCATAAGGTGAGCTTTTACCATAAAGTCTTCTTCCAAACCAACAACAACTTCAGTCTTATACATCAATTTGTCACGAGTTTGGTAAATAGCTTCACGAATGATAGGTAACAAATATTTCAAATCACAATTTGGTTCGCCAACGATTTTTCTAGCAGCGGCACAACGACCAACTACTGTACCATCGTTGAATAACAATTGGTTTGCACCTTGAGGCAAACCGATTTTTTCAGGCTTGTAAACAGGCATGCCTGTCAATTCAATAGTACCTGAGCTAGCTTTTGCCAACTTGTAAGCTTCTGAAACAGACTTAACTTCTTCAACATTGTTGCCAAAGAAAGGAGCTGTAATAGTAGCACGTGCAGCTGACATCAACTTTTTCAATTCTTCTGAACTTGTAAAGAATTCTTTTGTAGTCATAACGTATCTCCTTCTTTATTAAATAGTGTTATTTATACAATTTTTTCCACACACATCCAGAATACCACAAATAAAAAATAAAGTAAAATAAAAAAAATCTATTCGGGTAGTTACCAAAAAATAAATATTGTGGTAAAATATTTACCAAAAGGGGATATAAAGAATATGAATAACAGATTTAAACTATTAATAATAACAATTGCAGTTGCATTATCAATAACATCAGGCTACACTCAAGACGTCAAAAAGCCTGTTATCCAAAATACACTAAACCAAACAGCGCCTTCTGCATATCTTCAGGTTAACGCACTTGATATGGTTGCATCACCGAGCAAATATCTTAATAAAAGTGTAACCGTAAAAGGTAAGTTTGATAAATTTTCAACACTGGGTCTTGATTACGCGCCTGCAATGAGAAGTTCTGAAGAATATATAACTTTTCTTATACAACGTGATGATGTAAAAGATCATAACATTCCGCTTTCCGAAATGAAAGTGTTTTTAAAACGTACCGAAGCTGAAAAACATATTGACCTAAACGCAGGTGATGAAATAGAATTCAGCGGCAAAGTTTTTTCAAACGCATTGGGTGATGTTTGGATGGACGCAGAAAAATTTACTGTCCTTACACAAAAACCTAAAGAAGAAACAACAAAATAAATCCTTTATTTAAACGGAGTTAAGTATGGCAAATAACGAAAAGATAAATAACGAGAAGTTTTTAACAATCCATGGTCACTTTTATCAACCGCCGAGAGAAAATCCTTGGCTTGAAGCAATTGAATTGCAAGATAGCGCCCAGCCTTTTCACGACTGGAATGAACGAATAACAAAAGAATGCTATAATCCAAATTCCGTATCTAAAGTGGTTGATAACAGAAACAGAATTCTGGACGTTGTTAATAACTATGAACTAATGAGTTATAACTTCGGGCCGACATTATTATCTTGGATGGAACAATATGCTCCGTTGACTTATGAAAGAATAATTAAGGCAGATATTGAAAGTATTGACTTAAATGACGGTCATGGAAACGCAATTGCACAGGTATATAACCACATAATAATGCCGCTTGCAAATGAGCAAGATAAACAAACTCAAGTAAAATGGGGTATAAGAGATTTTGAATACCGATTTGGAAGAAAACCGGAGGGACTTTGGCTTGCCGAAACCGCCGTCGATGATGATACACTAAGAGTTCTGGTCGAAAACGGGATTAAATTCACAATACTTTCACCTTATCAAGCGCTTAAAATAAGAAAACCAAAAGACAAAGAATGGACTGATGTAAGCTGGGGTAACATTGATCCGGCACGCTCTTACAGGTACAATATAAAATCAGCACCCGGCAAATACATAGATTTGTTCTTCTATGACGGCGCAATATCAAGATCAGTAGCTTTTGATGAACTTTTAAAAGATGGTGATAAATTTATAAGAAGACTAAAAGAAGGCATTTCCGACACAAGAAATTACCCCCAATTAGTTAATATAGCAACTGATGGGGAAAGCTACGGACATCACACAAAATTTGGAGATATGGCTCTTGCATACGTATTGAAAATAAGAGCCGAGGACGAAGGCTTTAAATTAACAAATTACGCAAATTATCTTGAAAAATACGCAAGCGATTACGAAGTTGATATCAAACAGGCCTCCTCTTGGAGTTGTTTCCACGGAGTCGGAAGATGGTTTGAAGACTGCGGCTGCTCAACAGGCGGACATCCGGGATGGAACCAAAAATGGAGAAAGCCGCTCAGAGATGCTCTCAATTATTTAAGAGATGAGTTGGTAAAAGTTTACGAAAAAGAAGGCCCGAATTACTTTACACAAGATGTCTGGGAAGTTAGGAATAACTACATCGACGTGATTCTTTCACGCACTGATTCTAATATTAAAAAATTCCAAAACCAATATTTCTTGCCTAATCTAAACGATGAACAAAAAGTAAAAGGTATGAAATTATTGGAAATTCAGCGTCAAGCGCTTTTGATGTTTACAAGCTGCGGTTGGTTCTTCTCAGAAATTTCCGGTATAGAAACCGTTCAAATAATGAAATATGCGGCAAGGGCGATGCAATTAGCTGCAGATTTCACAAAGCAAAATTTTGAAAAGAAATTCTTAGAAATTTTATCAGAGGCCAAGAGCAATATTCAAGAATATGGCACCGGTCAAGACATCTACGAACGTTTTGTAAAACCGTCAGTTGTAACACCGAGGCAAGTAGCCAGTCTTTGGGCGATATCATCACTTTACCAGGATTTTGAAGACGAAGAAAACGTATATTGCTACAAAATTAAACGTTATGACTACCAAAAAGTTCAAAAAGGCAATTCCACTTTTGTTGTCGGACATATCGAAATCAGCTCAAGAATTACCCTTGAAAGTGTAAATCAAGTATTTGCCCTTGTACAATTTTCAGGCGGGGACTTCCACTGTGCAATAAAGGAATTTTCTGATGAAGCAAGTTATAATGAAATGAAAAATAATCTGATAAAGACCTTTATGCTCAACCCTCTTACGGAAATAATAAGAGCCTTGGATGAAAACTTCGGCAAAGAATACTTCACATTAAAAGATATATTCATTGAAGAAAGAAGAAAAATTCTTCAAATTATGCTCAAAGGCAAACTTGAGAAATTTGCTCAAACATACCGTGATATGTATGATGAAGGTAAGGGCTCCATATATCACATGCAAAATTTAGGGCTAAAAATTCCTGATGAATTCAAGATTTCAGCCGCATATACTTTGAGCCACAAGTTTAATGACCTTGTTGCGGATTCAGGCGGCTTTGTAGATCCTACAATTTTGCAGCAGGCTTTTGATATAAATTACGAAGCCAAAAAGATGGGAATTACATTAGATAAAAGTCCTTCAAATGCCACATTTGCAAAGAAAATTCTACAAAATACCATAAGACTGGCACAAAGTTTTGAAAGCCAGCAGGCGGAAGTTCTTTTAGAAATTTTTGATAATGTTGAAAAACTTGAACTTGAAATAGACATATCCGAAGCACAAAACATATATTTCAACAGAATTTTCCACAAAATAAATTCTATAATCGAAAATTATGCTAAAACAAAACGCACTAAAGATAAAGAGTTCATAAACATGCTTATCGATATAGGTACAAAGCTAAACATCAATACGGAATTCTATAAAGATAAAATGGTTAACCCAAGCAAAATCTAAACTACCAGTTTTCAGAACCGTATTTTTTGAACATCTCAATAGTGCTTTGCATCTTTTTTTCAACAGATGCGATTTTGAGCTGTATATCCAAAGAGTTTGTCTTATTTTTCAATAATTCCAATTCAAGCAATTCTTCTTTAATTTTTCGAATTTTTTGCTTTGCTTCTTCCCGCTTCATAAAAAGCCAGCCCTCATAACCGCAACCAGGAGGCACTATCGCCCACGGAGATGCCGGAAAATGTTTGCATAAAAGAAGTCTATCTTCATATCTGGTACATAAGTTATTATCATCTAAAAACTTGCACTTATAAAACGTTGTTTCACTTTCATTATAATTGTCATCTATACTGAGACATTTTATAATATTATCAACGGTTTCCGCCGAAACCTCTCTTGCGGCCTCAATAGACTCATACGGCTCAAATACACTCAAAAAATCTATCGCTCCCTGATCACCCCGCTCACGCATTTCCAAAAGTTTTTTATAAGGCGTAGTGGTCGTTGCAACACGACAACACAAACCACACTTTATACACAAATTATCAGGACGCTGAGACAAATAATTCTTTTCGTAATTATCCATAGCTACATTATAGTATTAATACAAAATTTGATAAAATTGTGTAATATTTCTTAAAATATTCTAAAAAATAGCAATAATTTAAGATTTTTATACTTTATTTTAATAAGTAGTGAAAAGGTAGTATTATGCAAAATACAGTAGGACAGCAATATCAAAATACAATTCAAGCCGCACAGCCTTTATTTCAGCAGCCTGTTGTGCAACAAAATATCCCACAGCAGCCGGTAACTTATCCTCAAACACAGAATATTCCCGTACCGAATTATTCAGGAGTTAATATTCAAATATTCAATCCGTCAGTAGGAGTCCCAGGTGGTGCACCGGTTTATAACGTAAATGCACCGCAGTATCAGACTCCAAATTGCTACCCTTCACAATATTATACAAATCAGTGGGGCACAAATCCTAACAGACAAAACTGGAATGAGGCAAATAATAACACAAATTCCAACAATACAAATACCACAACAACCACGAATACAACAAATACAACAAAAGAAGAAAAGAAAGAAACAGAAAAACGCGATATAATATTGTTAACAGATGATTATATAAGAAATCTTGAAAACTACTTAAACAGTCAAGACAAAGAAGTAAGGCTTATGGGTGCAAAAGAAGTTGCAGCAAGACTTCAAGAAGATGAATCCAGAAAAGATGATAAGGCATTAACAGCCTTAATCAACAAAATGCTGCAAGACCCATACCAGCCGGTAAGATTTTTAGCTTTGGGAATGCTTGATACAAGGGCAGTAACCGGTGATGACTTGACAGTAAAAATTCTTCAACAAATACAGCAATCAGATTCAGGATACGGTCAAGATGCACTTCAAGCAAGCCAAATTCTGTTAAAAATGTCAGGTCAAACAGTTCAAAAAGAATTTGAAGTAAAAGACACTCCCAAAAAGGATGACAAAAAATCATGAGCATAATAACAGCTATAAAGTCAAATTACGGTAAATATCTTGCAAGAGGCATCGGTGCAACAGCACTATATCTTGTGGCAAGAGATGCCCACAGCTTTGGTAAAATTCAATCCGACATTGAGGTAAAAAGTAAAAACGCGAAAGCAGCTCAATATTACCTTAATAATACTTTAACCGTTGACAAACCAAGCAAAACAAAAATAGATTTACAAAATGCAGTTTACAAATATGAACTAAGCGATCAACTTAGAGGATTTGTTAATTCAATTATAGGCTACTTCAAAGGCTTAGGTGCAATGCTTACAAATGATGTTGTACCTTTAGGCTTGGGATTAACGGCATTATTAGCTAAAAAACGTGCATTGCCGCTTGCAAAACTTTCAGCCGGAGGGCTCGGAATATACGCAATATATTCCTTTTTCAAGGATGGCTTAGGAATTGGGAAAGCACAAGATTTAACTAATACAACAGGTCAGGACGTCGTTCTTTAGTCCTTTTTAGACTTTGTTCCTGCCTAAATTCATTAATATCTTTGTGATTTCCGTTTAGCAACACTTCAGGAACCTCCAGTCCGCGGAAATTTCGGGGTTTTGTATATTGCGGATATTCAAGCAGTCCGTCTGCAAAACTGTCATCATTTGCAGACTCAATTTTACCCAAAGTACCTTCAATTTTACGGCTCACAGCATCTATCAAACACAATGCCGGAAGCTCACCGCCGGTCAAAACAAAATCCCCAATTGAAATTTCTCTTGGTTTAATAATTTCTCTTATTCGTTCGTCAAATCCTTCATAATGTCCGCAAAGCATAACAATTTGGTCATAATTCGCTAATTCTTTTACCAAATTCTCCTTCAAAGGTTCACCTTGGGGGGAAAGCATTATTGTGATGGAATTTTCCTGCCTTTCAACACTTTCGTAAGCATCAACATATGGTTGCGGCATCAAAACCATTCCGGCACCACCGCCATAGGGAGTATCGTCTACTTTTTTATGTTTATCAAGGGTGAAATCACGCGGATTAACGGTATTTACATCTATAATCCCGGTCTCAACAGCTCTTTTCAAAATACTATACTGCAAATGGCTTTCAATCATTTCAGGAAAAAGTGTTAAAACATCAAATCTCATTCCAACAACCCTTCCAAATTATTTATTGTAACTTTTTTAGATTTCAAATCCACATCAGTTACAATGGCTTTCACAAATGGAACAAAAGAAACCTTTTTAGACATTGTTTTTACGGACAACAAATCTGTCGCACCGTTATTGGACACCCCGATAATAAATCCGAGCTTTTTACCTGCGTTGTCAACCACGTCCAACCCCACAAGTTCATCTATTAAAAACTCGTCCTCATCAAGATTTTCTCTTATAGTTTCTTCCTCAACGAACAAAATAGCTCCCTTAAACGGCAACAATTCATTTATTGAATCTATACCCTCGAATTTAACAATAGCAAAAGTCTTATTAATTCTTGAACGGGAAATTATCAAGGGCTTGTATTCACCATCCAATTTCACAAACACCTTATCCAAAGACAAGAAAAAATTCTGTTGATTTTTGGAAAAACCAATCTTAGCTTCGCCTTGAACACCGTGAAAATTTAAAATTTTACCGACGGAAATAAACCTATTCATCAGCCTTTTCTTCTTTTTTAGGCTTTCTGCCGCGTTTTGGTTTTTCTTCTGCCACAACTTCAGCATTTGCGGAGACTTCTTCCGTTTTAGCTTTTTTAAACTCAGCCGGAGCATCTTCTCTGTCTTGATTCCAACGTTCCAAACCCATTTGAGATCTGATTAAGCCAATACCAACGTGAACTCTCCATTCATCCATTTTTAATTGCGCAGCAATAATCTTGTGGCAGCCTATCGGAGGCAACGGCAATAACGGTTCGTAAAGATTTTTTATAGCAAAGAGCTGATCCGGTGAAATTGCCAATTTACGTTTAGGGAACGGAAGTTTTGGCAACATCATCTTTTGTCTTACAAGATTTATACCAAAGAATACTTTTCTAGGCTCCAAACCGATTTTTTCACCGATAACTTCATGTGCATCAGGGTTAGGAAGCGGAAGCATCGGTTTATAAAGCAATTCAATTTGTTCTAATTGCTCCTTGCTTACTAATAACTGTTTCGGACCTCTTGATTTATTCATAGGTCTACGATTTGAATTAAATCCTGGTCTTTGATTTCTGTTATTTGGTCTATTGAATCCTCCTTGTTGAGGACGTTGATTACGATTATACCCACCTTGTTGGGGTCTTTGGTTGTTATATCTGTTATTTCTGTTGTAGTTATTGTTACGGTTATAACCACCTTGCTGAGGTCTGTTATAGTTGTTATTCCTGTTGTAATTGTTATTACGTTGAGGTCTGACTTCACGACCTTCACCGGCACTATAACTGCTGTAGAACTTTGGCTGTTCTTCAGTACTGTAACTATTCATCGTCCTTGATTCTTCGGGTTGAACCTGTTCAGAAGAAGGTTCCGGAGATGATACCGGAGAAATAATCATTTTTTTGTCAGGGTACAGACAATCAGGACAGATAACTCTTTTGGGGTTTTTTGTCTCGAATTCACGACCGCACTTAATGCACTTGTTCACATACATAATTTAAAAGCCTCTTAATT
>CALVAZ010000062.1 GCA_944325675.1 Candidatus Gastranaerophilales bacterium | reverse complement strand
CTAACCTGTTCAGCTTCAAAATCAGGATTTATGGTTAAATAAGGGTGTGCCCAATCGCCCCAAACCCCCAAGCGTTTGAATTCGGATTCTTGGCCTTTTAAGTTTTTATGAGCAAATTCGCGGCATTTTTCTCTTAATTCAAGAGGTGTAAGAGCTTCACGTCCGCCTTTGATATTTTTCACAACAGCGTTTTCAATCGGCAAACCGTGTCCGTCATATCCGGGAACATAAGGTGCGTAAAACCCTGCTTGAGATTTGTACTTGATTAAAATATCTTTAAGGATTTTATTCAAAGCTGTTCCGACGTGAATTTTTTCGGAACTCAAATATGGTGGTCCGTCGTGCAAAACAAATGAATTTGTTTTGTCACGTTGTTCAATATTCTTTTCATAAATATTTTGTTCTTCCCAGAATTTTTGTGTTTGAAGTTCCTTTACAGTAGCATTTGCTCTCATTTCAAGTGTTGTTTGAGGCAAATTTAGTGTGTTTTTGTAATCTGTTTTTGTCTGTTCGCTCATTCTATTCCTCTATTCGTAACTTTTTCGTAAATATTTTTTATACCTGAAAAATCTAATTCCAGCTTATCATGGTCAGTTTCTTCTATAAATTGTTGCATTTTGTCATAATCAAAATCTTTTTCCCAACGTGCTATAACAACTGTAGCAACACAATTGCCGATAAGGTTTACTGTTGTTCTTCCCATATCAAGGATTTGGTCAATTCCCAGCAAAATTGCTACTCCTAAAATAGGAATGTTGAAGCTTGCAAGTGTTCCAGCAAGTACAATTAAAGAAACTCTCGGAACTCCGGCAATACCTTTGCTTGTGAGCATAAGTGCAAGCATCATTATGATTTGTTGGTTTAAATCTAAATGAATTCCCACTATTTGTGAAGAAAACAAAACAGCCATTGCAAGATACAGAGTGCTTCCGTCGAGGTTGAAGGTGTATCCTGTCGGCATTACAAAGCCGACAATATTTTTAGGTACGCCGAATTTTTCCATAATCTCTATTGCTTTTGGAAAAGCCGCTTCTGAGCTTGCCGTAGTAAATGCGAGTACGGCAGGCTCTTGTATAGCTTTTATGAGATTTCTGAAAGATATTCTGGCATATTTACAAGCTATAAAAAGCACCATCAAAACAAATACCGCAAGCGCTGTATATAGTGAAAATATTACTTTAGCGTAATTTTTTAAAATTGATAGCCCGTTATCTCCCACAGTAGCTGCAATTGCGCCAAATATACCCAAAGGCGCAAAATACATTACGTATTCGGTGAATTTAAACATTATTTGTGAAACGGAATTCAAAACATCCATGACAGGTTTTGCTGCTTTTCCGACTGTGCACATAGCAATTGCAAAAAATATTGAAAATACCACAATTTGTAACAGGTTCCCGTCAGACATTGCTTGAACTATACTTGTAGGGAATATGTTCATAATCATTTCAGAAACAGATGTATGAGCGTTTGTTGCGGCCATTAACCCTGCTTCATGCAATAGTCTGGGGTTATTAGCAATTGTATCGGATACAAAGCCCATACCGGGTTTGAAAATATTTGCCATTGTTAAGCCGATTATCAGCGCCAAAGTCGTTACTACTTCAAAGTATATGACAGTTTTAATGCCGATTTTGCCAAGGCTTTTTATATCACCATGCCCTGCAATTCCGACAACCAAAGTCGCAAATAATAACGGTGCTATAATCATCTTAACCATTCTCAAGAAAATTACAGCAAATGGACGCATCTTTACCGCAAAATCCGGTGCAAAATGCCCTACCAACACACCTAAAATAAGTGCTATAAATATTAAGGCTGTAAGTTTCGAATGTTTCAAAGAAATTTCCTCTACTACATCATATCATAAACAAAATAAATGAATTAATCCAGTGTGAATTAGTGTGAATTAGTGTGAATTGGTTGAATTTTTTAACAGTTAATTTTCTCTTTATCCATATTTTTATCTTTATCTTTATCCTTATCTTTATCCATAAGGGTTTGCAAAGGGTTTGCAAAGGGTTTGTAAAGGGTTTAGAAATGGTTGTGTATTCTGGGTTTTCCCTAAGATGGACAAGAAGACATCCCCACATAAGAATTTATAAATTCTAAATTGCTTATTAAGAAATTCAAACCCTCTCCCATAGGGAGAGGGTTAATTGAATATTTGTTGTGCAACGGTGTTGCTAATGATTAAATGGTTAAATGATTAATCACCTAGACAAACAGCCTGCTGATAGCTACTGTAACGGTTGCTGTTGGTCCAACGCGTATTGGTGGAATCGAAGTTGCGGATGTACGCATAGTAGCTGCTATACTCCTCGCCAGACCAAATGTAAAATTGTGAGCCTGAAGTGGCTGTGAGGCCTAATTCTGCTGCCTTATCATAGTCAAGGGTTAAGCCCGATGCAGTACTGCCTGCACTTATGCTTGATGTGTTATAAACATAGTTTGCTATTTCTGCAACCTGAGCCATTGTCGGCATCTTACTGACACCTCCGCAGGCTTTTACAGCTCCGGCCCAGTAGTCATTGTCCCAGTAACATTCGTTTATTCCAAGATTACTCTTTTCAGCTTCACATTCAGCTTTGGATAAAGGAGATGGAATAAACGGTGTACCGAAACAAGTACCGCCAAGTTCAAATGCACAGGTTTTTCCAAGTTTAGAAACATTAATACCTCTCAAATCTTTACCTGAGGTATTAGGATTTTTAAACCCGTCAGTATCATAAAGCATAGCCAGACAAGAGGTTCCTGTAATTTGGTTAGAAAAAGGGTTTTGTTTGCAATCAGGGTTATACGCAATAAGCCCCGTTGTGCCATTAGCAAATTGAACCCCTACAATATCCGTATCCCAATCTTCTTGACCAAAGTTAGAAGCAGTTTTAATATTTGTCATATCAACTTCTTCAGGTTCAGCTTCCCCTGCGCCCCACATAACTTTATCTTCAAAACAGGTTAAAAGGTCATCATTTTTACAAACTCTTGTAATTTTAAAATGTTTAGAAAGTTCATTCACAAAATCGGCAGTATTAGAATATCCTGCAAGAGTTTGTTGAGTGTTCATTGTTTTGAGAGATTCTTCGAGTTTTCTTTCAAAAACAGTAGCAGCAGTATCCCAAGCACGTTGTTTGTAATTAGACATCAAAGTCGGGATAGTTAAAGCGGCAACAACACCAATGATAGCAAGTGTTATAAGCACTTCAGCAAGGGTAAAACCCTTATCATATCTACTTAGAGGAGTTGCCCCCTCCGTCTTAGTTTGTACTTCATTGTTTCCA
>CALVAZ010000061.1 GCA_944325675.1 Candidatus Gastranaerophilales bacterium | reverse complement strand
CTTGAGTATCAGTAGAAGTTACAATTGTATTGTTGAAGGTTGATTGTATGTGTACAACACCTTGCAATACATTTTTCTTTTCTTTTTTCTTTGTTTTTACTGGTCTTGCCATTTTTATTTCCTTTACGTTTTATAGTATTAATTTTCTATAACATTCCTGAAACAAGTTCAGATAAGACTTTACGACTAACTGTATCAGCCGTTAATTATCTTACTTTTTCTTTGCAACTGCGCCGTTTTTCTTGCCGCGACGTGTTCTTGCGTTAGTTTTGGTTCTTTGACCTCTTACAGGTAAGTTACGTTTGTGACGTAAGCCTCTGTATGAACCGATTTCTTGAAGACGTTTAATGTGCATTGTTACTTCACGTCTCAAATCACCTTCTATATGATAATTTGCCAATTCGTTACGAAGATTTTTAATATCTTCTTCTGTCAAATCGTCTGTTCTTAAATCCGGTGAAATTTTTGTAGCTTCAAGAATTTTTGCACTTCTTGTTGGTCCTATACCATAGATATAAGTCAATGCTACTATCATTCTTTTGTTACGAGGTAAATCTACCCCTGCTAGTCTTGCCATTTGTTTTTCTCCTTTTCTTGGCTTTCGGCGAGGCTATGGCTTGAACATCATTTGCTAAATTAGCTTTTATTCGTACCTTTTTCCTACGCCCTGTTGTTAGATTTTTTTGGGTAAGAGGCTTAAATACTTCCTCTCCACTTGCTGCTGCCCGCAAGTTCGGCCTTAGACTTTATAGGTTTTCCGGTAAAGCTCGCCTAGTCATGCTAACTCCACTTTTCATAAGCCTAACCTTGTCTTTGTTTGTGTTTAGGATTTTCGCAAATTACTGCTATTCTTCCTTTTCTTTTGATACATTTGCATTTATCGCAAATTTTTTTTACTGATGATCTTACTTTCATTTTGTTTTCCTTTATATTTATATTGTGAGATGTTTTACTTTAATCTGAAGGTTATTCTGCCTCTTGACAAATCATATGGTGTCATTTCGACTTTTACTTTATCGCCCGGCAAAATTCTTATAAAATTCTTTCTTATTTTTCCAGAAATATGTGCAAGAATTTCATGGTCGTTTTCAAGCTTCACCCTAAACATAGCGTTAGGCATAGCTTCCAATATAGTACCTTCTAATTCTATTACGTCTTTTGACATGCTTTCCTCATTTCGACTACTTTAAAAAGGGCACAATATGCCCATATAGAAAATTATATTTGCAAAATATTTGTTTGCAAGCAGTACTATTGAATTTGCATGGCAAATTATGGTTAAAATATTTATTTGTTTATCTAAAAATAGCATTCTTTCAATAAAACCGAGCATGAAAAAAAGTCGGATTTTTCGTAACTTTCCGACTTTTTGTAAATTTTTCTTAATATTATTAATTATTTTATTTTTAATTAAACATTAATAATCCATCTTCCAGCCATCTGCAACAACTTTTGAAAAACAACTTCCTCCGTAACCAGCAGTAGACTTATAATCCTCGCATCTTCCACCTGAAGCAGCATAATCGCTAACATTATAGCTGTTGCCTATAGTACCGTCTGAATACAATGAAAATTCAAATAAATCTATACCATTTACATTCGGAGCACCTTTACCATTAACATCGACAACCAAACTTAGATGACCATGCCAATCATAGCCATCGCCGGCAACTACATCAAATACACATATTGATGAACCTGACGGGAGAGAAACGCACTTTATTGCATCAAAATTTGGTAATATTTGAGATGTAGCTTTTGATGCAGTTTTGTCGAGAGAACTGTATGTAGATGCCAAACATTCCGAAGCCCCACATACTTTTGAAACTTTTAAATATTTTCCTAAGAATGAAATCGTACCATCAATATTCTCAAAGGCATAAGTATAATCCAAAGCGTCAACCCTTTCATCCGCCAGAGCGGCAACAGCTGCATTTGAGATTTGATTATAAACTTTCTGTAATTGTGCAATTCTTACCTTCCCCTGATAATTGCCAATTAGTGTTGGAATTGTGAGTGCTGAAATAACTCCTATTATTCCCAGTGTTACAAGTGTTTCTGCCAAAGTAAAACCTTTTTTGAAAAATTTGTCCATAAATACTCCCAAAATTTTTTAATACATAATTGGATTATAGCTTACTTGAAAGTGTTTTGCAATAACATACTAATATTAAATAATGTTAATTTTATGATTTTTTGTGAAATTGAATGGGAATAAAATACTTATATAATATAAGAGAGTATTCACAACGGAGCTATACTATGGCTGACAGAATCAACAGTATTGAAGATTTAGAGCAACTAAAAGCTGCCGCCGCCGCACAGGGCGCCAGTATACCAAATTATAACGAATGGAGCCAAATTTTAAGTGATTTGGAAGAAGCAGGTGTTCAATCGACCGGTTCATTTTCGGGCGATAAAGCTCTTAGAGATGATATCCAAAGAACGGTAGAACAATATATTGAACAGTCAAAAGTTGAACAAACTCAACAGCAACAACAGATGCAAGAGGAACAACCCCGAAAAATAACCGAAACAGACAACGAACAAGCATTAAAAGCCACTATGGCCAATGCTACAAGTTCTACCATTATGGCAGATTATATGAAATACTATCATTTACTGATGTAATGTTTTAACCCTTGTAAATGGCCAAAATAGAAACACTGCCTTACCTATGAATCTATCTTCAGGTAAGGTTCCCCAGTATCTGCTGTCTTGAGAATTTCCGCGATTATCGCCCATCATAAAGTATTCCCCCTCAGGAATTATAAATGGGCCACAGTACATTGCGTCTGTGCACGGTGTATAATCGTAAACACTCCTTACATAGGGCTCATTCAATGGTTTATCGTTAATATAAACAATACTTTTACCATCTTTATCCTGCTTGACTTCAAACTTATCGCCTGGCATTCCAATTACGCGCTTAATATAGGCAATATCTTTACAGAAAAATCCTGTTAATCTTGAAAAAAGCTTCCAAGGTGAGTTTTTCAGTTCCGTAAATGGAGGATAAAAAACCATTATATCACCGCGTTCAGGCGTTTTGTAAAATCTTGAAAATCTTTCTACAAAAATACGATCACCTTCAATTAATGTAGGCTTCATTGAGCCTGAAGGAATCCAACGGATTTCGCCTATAAAAAACCTTATTATTATAACCATTACCACAACAAAAACAACAGTATCAACTGTTTCTTTTATTGCAGGTCTATTTTTTTGATACCATAACTTTAATTGTTCTTTAAACATTTTCTAACAACTCCAAAAGCTCTATTAATGCAGCTTTATAGGTATTCTCTTCGAAGTCATTTACACATTGCTTTGCACAGTTGACATAATTATTTAACAAATCTTTTGTTTTTTCAATACCATCATTGAGATTGTCGGCAAGAATTGTTGGTGCGTTATATATACCTTTTTCTATATCACTAGAAACTTTAGATTTATCCTTATTTATAACATTTAACAAATCATCCCTTATTTGAAAAGCCAAACCAAAATTTGATGCAAATTCAATCGATTTTTCATCAACATCACTTCCCGCAAGTATTATTGAGGATTTGAGAACACTTTCAAACAACGCACCCGTTTTTTGGCAAGATTTTTCAATGTAATCCTCAATATTTATCTTTTTAAACCTGTTAAAATATTGATTTACCTCACCAATACACATAATTTTTACAGTATCAGCAAATATATCCATAACCGGAATTGAGCCAATTTTTACAAGTTTTTTCAATGCACACCCCAAAAGATAATCTCCAGAGATTACTGCAAGTTGATTATCAAACTTACTGTTTAAAGTCTCTTGACCTCTGCGAATACCGCTTTCATCAATTACGTCGTCATGAATAAGTGACGCATTATGAATTAATTCAACAGCAGCTAAAAGCTCATAATGTGCGGGTATAAGATACATTTTTGAGGCTCTTAAGTATAATATAGTCATTAAAGATCTTATTCTTTTTGACGGAGCATTTAAAAACTTGTCAAGTTCTTTTTCCAGTTCAGGTCTTAATTCAGAACTCAAAAAAATATTTTTGTTAACTCTCTCTAAATCTGCTTTAACGACTTCACAAATCTTTTTGTATTTTTCATTCATAAACTGATAATAACTAAAAAAAAGTAATTTATCAAATCCGGTAAATATTCAAAAAAAAACGACTCTCTGTTAAAAAGTCGTTGGAAAATCAATAGGAAAAAGGAAAAAAGGGAAAGGAAATATTAGTTTTTTCTAATACGGATTATCCGAATGTCTTGAATGAACTTTCCGTATTTTTTTCGATAACTTTTTGAACTGCATCCATTTCTGTTGAAATAGCATCTTGTTCAGTATCTAATTGTTTTAGTCTCAATTCAAGATTTTTATCTTGTGCCTGTATAATCTCAATTTGAGCGTTGATTTCTTGTATAGATTGATCATATAAATACTTGTCATATTCATATTGATTCATAGCATCATCATAGGCATCCTGATCAGTTACTGTAGATGTAGTCAACGTGTATGTTGTAAATCCGCCGGCATCATTTGGGATACTGATTGAAATATATCTGCCGGTTGAATCTTTTTCTATTAGGCAGTCTTCAACACCTTTGATTTCGGTAGTTTTTGTTGAAGATCCCATAGTATAACAACTTACAGCAGAAGTTATATTATTATTTTGGTCAGTTACAACACCTGCACCATTAAGGTCAGACATTTTGTAGAAATACGGTGACCAAACACCTGTTGAAGAATTTTGGGCATAACGAACCATCCAGCCATCTTGTTGTGTTCCGTATTTTTCGTTTAACAAAGTAACATATGATTGTTCTTCCTGTTCCAAAGCGTCTAATTGATCTTTAGACAAAGAACTCAAATATTCATCAGGCGGATTCCCGACATATTTACCTTCAGCATCTCTTTGTATAGGATCACCAAGTTGTCTTAAAACAACAGAGCCTACTCTATATGTGCCATTATCAACATTAACAATACTTGTTGAAGCTGCAACAGGAGTAAAATCATCTTCATATTGAGATAAATAACTCAATGTATATGAACCATCTTGTTGTGCGATCAATGCAGTAACAGTATTTGTTAAAGCACCGTCATTAAATGTATATACAGTTTTTGTATAACTATCAACAGAAGGAGGTGTCGGCACGGACATCCCCAGCAAATCATTATAATAATTTGCTGACTGGTTGGCTAATGTTGTACGTTGTTGGTTAATCTGTTGACCTTCGTACTCAACATTGCTTTTTCTGGCCGTCAGACCTAAAAATCTAGCTTGTGACGCTGCCATACCCATAGCGTGTCGATTTCCTTTCTGTAAATTCTGTATCTACACATGTGATATCGGTAACAGGACACGCTTTCTTTAATTTTTGGTATGTACATGTTACAAATTTGTTACAAAATTAATTTCTAAATCTATCAGATATATAACTTAAAATAGCTCCGCCTATTTCTTCATTAGAATCAAAATACGTTGCAGGAAGCGGATTTACAGAATTTTGAATTAACATTTTTACTAAAGGTCCAAAAGCATCAGGCACTTGAATTTTTCTGTAAATTCCCGCTAAAAAGGTTTGGATATTAGGCGACCTTGTATTATTAAATCTTGATAACACAGGGTACATTTTATCAATATTTTTTGTTCCACTGTCTATCATCCTATCTAATATATATAATGTCTCAGTAATTTGAGATTCATTATTTGAATGTGTTAAAACATCAGATATATATGGTAATACATTTTCGCCCTGTTTCACAAACAAATCGACTTTATTTTGATCCACAATTGTGTAATTTCTTTTAGAATTAGGTAATTGCGGATATTGATAACCTTGATAAAAATTGTTAACCGGTTGTAAGTACATCTTTTACCTCTTATGAATATACAAATGGAGCACCATTTTTGATTTCAAATAATATATTTTCTGCCATAGTCTTTAATTCTGCTTTAGACTTTCCGTTGTCAACCTGTCGGTAAAATTCGTTAACCAGCGGCTGAATTGCAGCATCTTTTTTGGATTTGAAATTTCTTAATTCTGTTGATACAAGTCGTTTTTGGAGCTGTAATTCGGTTTCTGCATTAATTTTTTTAACTTGGACATCCTTAATTGCATCACCTATTAGTTTTCCACCATAACCTATGGCTGTTAGGCCCGTTATACCAAAAAATAACTGCTTAAACTGAGGATTTGCAGTATCCAAAAGCCAATTGTAGAAAAATGCTCTGTAATCATCAACATGAGAATAGAATGATGGTTTTGGAGTGCCGTCACCACCCATTGCCTCGTTAACTTTTGTAGTTGATGTTTGAACTTCTTCAATTACTTCTTTTTCAAACTTCGCTACTTCAGCTTTATCCCATTTTAGATTTTTCGTGTACTCTTTGATATCGTTGGCATCAGCCCCTATTGCGCGGAACAAATGTTTCAAATTTACCTTTTCAGAATCCTTAGCCACTTCACCCGATTGGTCTATAATAGTCCTAATTATTGTTTTAGTATCTTTTACATACTGGTCTAAATGAGTTTTACCCTTGCTTAAATTCTTGATTGAAATATACCCGAGACCTAATATAGAAGCGAATGTTGCCAACCCTAAAGTTATAAATTTAAGAGTATTATTTTTATTTTTTTGCTCATCATTTCTGCCTGCAAACATCAAAGGATTAAATTTCTTTCTGCCAAAATTAGGCAAAATTTGTTCGTTATCATCATCAAGATATTTTTGAAATTCAATTGCGTGTTTTGCCAACATACTTCTTATAATCTGCATTTTCCCTGAGAATGATTGAGTTTCAACATCTATAAGATTTTCCTGAAGATTTTTTTGGATATCAGCTTCACGTTTCTTGACCCAAACGTCTTTAAACCCATCAAAGAAAGTTTTTCCCATAAATGCCATTGCTGTTAATGTCAAGACTCCCGTTCCTGCTAAAATAGTTTTCTGGTTAGGAGCCTGAATCATTTGATAAATTGCCTGATGAGTTTCCTCATTTAACGCAACATTTCTCGTAGTTGCGGGGAGTTTTTTCATATTCGAAATACTCAAATTGATTTTAGCATTTCGTCTGACAAAAGAGGTTAAAAGAGCTATGGCACCCATAACACCAACAACTATTCCGCTTATCGGCAAAAGTCTTTTATCAGCAGAAGTTTCATTTTCAGTCAACTTCCTCGGTAATCTTGTGTCGTTAGAGATTATTAAAGCGTCGTAGGTATCCTGCAAATCCACGGATTTCGGATTATCTTTGTAAAAACTGTTAACTATGACACCTTCTTTTGTGTACGCATTTGTCCTTTTTTGGTTAGGTGTCAAGTTTCTGTTTTGTCTTATAGTTTCAGGATCTCTAAATTGATTAACGTTCATCTTCTTCACCTTCTGTCAGTTTTTTATACAGTTTGTGTATAAAAGTTTTTAATTCAAAAGTACGTTTTGCTTCTTCAACCTTTTTATCATCATTATCGGAATCTGCAGGTTCAAAAATTCCAAAAATGGATTTGATTTTCTTCTTGATTTCTTTAAATGTTTCAGAAACCTTTTTGGCAACGGCGGCTTTAACTTCACCATAAACTGCGGTTAATTTATCGGTAATATCAGCGAGTTTCTGTGAAAAATTCTGTGCAAAATTGCCTAACGCCGTCGGAAGATTTTTTAAAGCATTCAAACTATTTGCAATAATACTATTCATTACAAAAGCAAGAGGTTTTGAAATTATCGGTGGCATGGAATTTTGAACCATTTGAGCGAATTGAGCAGCTCTTTGAGCAGCATTCGCCATAGTATTTTGAAATTTTGCAAGAGCTTGTAAATGAGCTTGAAATTGAGCTTCTTTAGCTTGTTGTGCAGCCTTTTGAGCTTTCAAAAAAGCACCTATTGCAGCACATTCATTCCAACTCATTTCTCCGGGTTTTGCCGAAAAATCCGCCTTTTTTACTCCGCCACCTCCGGACATGCCATTACATATAGGACATGCCCCCATAGGCAAACCATGCGGACAAGTCCCGATTCTTGTATTTTGTGCATGCACCGTTGATAAGTTCATTAAAAAGTCCTCATTTTCGAGTTTTGCTAACTCACACAGAGGACAACTTTTCAAAAAACGTCACATTTCCAAACAGCACGTGGAATATGTTATTTCTTGAGTGTTCCGGCTTTTACGGTTGCGGCTACAGCTGAAGATATTCACTCCATTTCCTCTTAGGAAAATACTAAAATAACCGTAAAATCATGTCAAATAATTAATTACTTTTGTAAATAAATATTTTTTATATCTCAAATTCACTCAGCATATCTTCATACTTTCTTGTCAGATTAACATCATCGTACATAATTTGTTGAAGACATTTCTGAGCATTTTTGATTATTTTTCTATTAGTTTCTTTTTTTCTTTCTAAATTTTCAATTTCTTTTGTTAAATCTTCTATTTTTTTACTTATAAGATTATTAGTCCTTCTGCAGTTTTCAACAATATTAGACAATCTTTCTTTACTCTTATTTATATCCAACATCTTTTGATCCAACATTTGCTTATAAGCCTTCACAAATTTTGATGTATTTATTTGAATTTTTCCATTTGAAGCTTCAGACATACTTTCCGCAAGGATAATAGGATAATCGTCATTATCCAGAAGTTTTTCATGGGTAATCAGACTTGAAATTGTTGAAATCTGCTTCTGTAAATTTTGATTTAAATCCAATCTATAATCACTATATACGGAATATGGTATAACGTCACGTTCTTCATTGCAAACTTTATGAACTCTTAATCCGTTAGACAAATCATTAGATCCATTTTTTGACCTCGGAATTATATGATCATAAGAATTAGCAACCAAATTTAACAAATCCCATATAATATCTTTATCAGTCTTTGAATTTTTCACTGAATCTAATATATAGAAATCAACTAAATCTGTTTTGAACGGTAATTTTTCTGCTAAAGCACGAATTTTTTTAACCACATCAGGTTTAGATGAATGTCTAAGTAAGTCATCGTACTGGCTCAAAATATTTATTCTTTTAGTCAAAGTTCTTAACGCATAATTATTCTTAGACAATTGTTTACCTGTATAGTAATCCTTTAATTTTTCATTGTTCTCAGAACGTATATAAGAATTACGATAAACTCTGTTAATTAACGGTCTGACGACTTCATTTTCAATTACACGTATCTCCTCTTGTTCATGTTTTGGAAGCTGAGCTGACAAACTTTGAATAGCAGACATGATTTTGTCAACTTCTGATAATCGGCTACTCTTATAATTTCTAATATTTCCTAAGTGGAAATTAAAAACTTCAGGTAACCTAAAAATTTCATGAAAACTTTTATCAGGATATTTTTCCGCATAATTTTTCAAAGTATCTATTATCTCAACTTCATCTTCAGGGTAGACCGATTTTAATTTTTCAATCTTTTTAATAGCATCCGAAGCCAAAATTTTAACATTTGATGTTTTCGCAACAATATCATAAAAAGTTTGCTGTGTATATTCTGGTAAAAACTGGAATTTAACCTTAAAATCAGGATCTGAAATAGCATTTTTCAGTGGAGTTTTAGGATGTTTTTTTGCAAGCCCACACAAAATTGAATAGGCATTGGTATTTTTATAATCTGATAATCTTGGATCTTTCATTACCTCCGACATACTTGGTGAAAAGCTATCAAGTATATATTCTAATTCCTTTTGAGTATACATTCTTTTACCACAGATAGCACAAGGCAAGCCTTCAACCTGATTAAGATCTTGATAAATCTTATCGGTTAAACGCCCATTGAATGATACTTTTTGGGGTAATAAATTTATTGAATTTACGTACATAATAAAAATCTTGCATCTATAAGAAAAATCAAAAAAAAAATTTTTGCTATTTTGCAGCTAATAGTCGTTATTTTGTTACATTTCTATAACCATTTCCAGCCCTATACCCTGAAATAAAATACATAACAGGTAGCATAGGCTCTATCCATTTCACCCCTGACAACACACCCGCAGTAGCAATATCATCAGCATGCAAGGCTATATCCAGAGGTTCTGGCCTACGTTCAGAATATATTCCACGCTCCTTTTTCTGTGCAAAGATTGGATTTATAATTTTTTTACTCAAAAAATTAGCAATATAACTGCCCCCAACAATCCCCATCGCTGTTATTCCAGCCATAATAGTTAACATTTTTTTTGTGGGCGACAAGTTCTTTACTATGCCTTGTTTATGTAATTTTTCCAAGCCGAACAGTGCAGCTCCTGCTCCAACATTACATAAAAATATGTTTGCAAAATATTGATAAAATCCCTCTTTAATTTTATTTGCATTGCCTTTGGAAGAAGAAGTACCAGTAACTGTATCTGCAACTATACCACCGGCAATGCCACTTGCAACAGGTATAGCACCCAATGTAGAAAGTCTTTTTATCTCCGAAAAAATCTCATTTGATGTTAAACTTTTATTTTCAGAAAATAATTTCTTAAATAAAACGGTTCTGTTTGAATCGTTTTTCAACTTTTCAAACAAAACCGGAATTTCGTCCAAGGAAAGGTGGT
>CALVAZ010000060.1 GCA_944325675.1 Candidatus Gastranaerophilales bacterium | reverse complement strand
AATAAGGTGAATAGTTTATGAGTCCTTTATTTGTAAGTTGAATTAGGGCAGCCGTAACTGATGCTTTTTTAACATTCAAAGATTTTGCTATATCAGTAACTTTTGCAAAACCATTGTTTAAAACCTGAACATATATTTCTTCTAAATAATCTTCTTGACTATGAGATAATTTTTCCATAGCCGAATTATATTATAAATTTTATAAACTTGCAAAATTTTGAAAAGCGCTGTAATATATAATTTGGTAAAGTTTTCTTAAAAAGTTTTATTAGAGTGTTTAACTTAAAAAGTTATCGGAGTAGAATAAACTTATGAAAGCAGTTGCAGAAGAACATTTATACTCAGACATTCCGCCGACAAAGCTGCGGAACAAAGATGAAGTATTCAAACCGGCTAAAACCAGTAAGTTCTGGCTTACAATAGCAAGTTTGTTCTTTTTCAATATGCTTCAAAATCGTTTTTATGCGTTCAGATATAAGAATGCTGAAAACTACTTTAGACGTGATGAAAAATATCCTACAATAATTTTTGCACCTCATTGCAATTGGTGGGATGGTATTGTTTTATATAACATTGCCCACAGGATTTGTCACAAAGAAATTCGTTTAATGGTTGAAGAACTGAATAGATTTCCGTTACTTAGACGCGGCGGGGCATATTCCGTTTGTAAGAAATCCCCACAATCTGCAATGAAAGCCCTTAAATACTCCGTAGAACTTTTAAGTGACCTGAGGAATATTTTATTTATATTCCCCCAAGGAATTATAAGGCCACCACATTATAGACCAATTAAATTTCAAACAGGACTAGCCTATATTGCCCAAAATGCTGTTAAAAAATATGGCAAAGTCAATTTGATTCCAATATCAATTGATTACTGTTTTTTGAGAGATAACCGACCGGAAGTTCTCGTTGAATTCGGGAAAAACATTGAATTGACCGATGGTAACGTTGATAGAAAAGAATTTACTCACTTGCTTGAAAGATCAATGAATGAAGTATGTGAAAGCCAAATGGACGACATTTCCAAGGGTAATATTGGGGATTATAAAATATTGTTCAAGCAACATTTGAAATGGTACCGAAGGATTGAACAACGTTTGAAAAGCATAGATTTACCTGATGTTTCAGGAGTTTAAAAAATCCTCTTTTATAAAAGAGGATTTTTTTATGCGTCATATCGTTTAAATGATTTTTCAATATTCTTAGAAATTACAGATTTTATTGTATCATATTCAGTAGTTAATGAAGATATTTCAGTATCGAGATTTTTCATTTTTAAATCAAGGACTTCTTCTTTTTGAGTTAGTTTTTGTTTTTCAGTGTTGTATTTTGCCTCTGCCTTTGCAATTGCATCTTCATCAGTAACTTCTCTAACGTATGTGTTTGTTGCATAATTGCCCTGATAATAATACCCATCGTCTGCGCAGGTTGCAAGGTAGAACTTTCCTGTTTTTAGCATTTCCTGCATATAATCGTTATCATTAACATTATTATTTTCAACCCAACCACGTGTACAGATTTGGTTAAATATGCTGTCATAAAAACCAGAGTTTAACGCTTGATCGGTATTTACACCTGTGTCAACAACCACAGTAAATTTATATTGATCATCAATCAAATGACTATCAGCAACCGTTCTATAACCACTTGTATCACTGACTTTGTATGCACTGTTTTCTATACCCTCCATTGACTGAGCAAAATAAGTCAAAAATGCTTTTGCAATATTAGTAAGGCTGATACCTACACCATATGCAAATTTATCACTTTTCCTCCCATCTCTTTTAGTATTTCTTGCATACGTTATACCTATATAATCAGTCGTATTTAAGTCACTTCCACGGTCGCCACTATATCCCATCAAACCGTCCATAACACCTTGAAAATTCTTTTTATCTTCACCTTTTTCTTTAAAAGTCGCACGAACAGTGCCAGCTAGGCCGTTTGAATAGTTAAGTAAACTTTCTGTTTGGCTTCTAGCATCCGATATAGCTTGTGCTATATTCGAGTCTCCAGTTACATTTAAGATACTTTCAAACTGGTCAAACATCCAATCCCAAACTTCAAAATTCTGGATATCATTTAATAATCTGTCTGTATAAGCATTCCTAACAGTACTTAATTTAGAATCATCATCGCAACATTTAAACAATAGTGTATAGTTACCATTCAAAATATCTTGTATTGTCAAATCTTGGTTTTGTAGGCCTGAATAATTATCCATATCATTATTTCTACCAGCCTGTGTTGTATTTACTAGTTTATATGAACCTTGATCACCAAGACCCTTTTCATTACTATAAGTACTAGGATTTTTTGACAAACCATCAGCTAAATTATATTGTGTCAAAACACCTTCTCCAGCATAATACTCTAACAATTCATTTATATTCATCTTTTCAACTTTTGTGGTAACCAATTCATTACTACCCATACCCATAGACTGAGCATATTGAATACCCATATAAGTATCCGCTGCCTGCTGAGAAATAAGGCCACTGTCAGCTAAACCTTGTAAAAATTTATTTCTTACATCGCTTGAAGGCAAACAACCCAAACCTTCCTGAGGAATTCCGGCAGCTCTTGCTGCTGCTGCATATTGACTATTTAAAACAGCTTTTCCTGAAGCATCAGTTATTAAGGTAGGTAGATATCCATTCAATTGCGATGGAGTCATTAAAAGACTATAACTTAAAGGCGTATTCTCATCACCGGTTCCGTAATAGTCATATACAAGTTTTGTTTGTTCCAAAGAATTTTGATATTCATTAGATAAATCTGTCATACTTCTGGAAAGCGCTATTTTTTGGTGTGAATAACGCATAGATTGAAACTCACAGTCTGATTTTCTGGCTGTGATGGTTAATAGTCTCGCTTGTGATGCTGCTAATCCCATCTTTGTTTCAATTTCCTTTCGTAACTTAGTAACAAATTCC
>CALVAZ010000059.1 GCA_944325675.1 Candidatus Gastranaerophilales bacterium | reverse complement strand
CAATAATTTCATTAAAGCTATCTGCTTTTAGTGAAGCACCACCAACTAAAGCACCGTCAATATCTGATTGTGCCATTTGTTCTTCAATAGTTGAAGGTTTAACAGAACCGCCATAAAGAATTCTGATAGAATCAGCAGCAGAAGCACCTGCAACTTCTTTAACTACGTTTCTTATCATTGCAATTACTCTGTTAGCTTCTGTTGAATCACAAGTTTTACCTGTACCGATTGCCCAAATTGGTTCATAAGCTATAACTGATTTTGCAACATCTTCTGAAGAAATACCTGACAATGCAGCTCTGATTTGAGAAGCTATGTGTTCATCAGTAATACCTGCTTCACGTTGTTCAAGAGTTTCGCCGCAGCAGATAATAGGAATTAAGCCGCCTGCAAGAATTGCTTTTGCTTTTTTGTTAATCATTTCATCAGTTTCAGAAAAATATTGTCTTCTTTCAGAGTGGCCTATAATGATATAATCACAACCTGCATCTTTTGCCATAGCAACAGAAATTTCACCTGTATATGCGCCTGAATTTTCCCAATGACAATTTTGAGCGGCAACAGAAATTTTATTACAACCACAACCGCAATCGCATTTTAGAGAATCTACCGCACACAAAGATGTGAATGTAGGTGCAATAACAACAGTCGGTAATTGAGTTGCTGTATAATCTTTAACAAATGATTTAATACCTTCAAAAAGCTCTTTTGCTTCTGATTGAAGTAAATTCATTTTCCAGTTTCCTGCAATAATTGGTTTTCTTGACATAATATTCTCTCCTTTTTTCGTAACATTTACAAAAAAATATTACTTTAAACATAAAAAATATTCAATTTTATCGGATTATTAGAAATTTATGTTACAATAAAAACATGTTCACAGGTATAGTAGAAGAAACAGGGATATTAAAAAGCATTGAAGGCTCCATAATAACTGTTCAATGTAAAAAGGTTTTGGAGGGGACAAAACTTGGCGATAGTATTGCTATCAACGGATGCTGTCAAACAGTGACCTCAATCGGACAAAATTGTTTTTCTGCAAATGTGAGTGAAGAAACTTTCAGGATTACAAACTTCAATTCAATGAACCCAGGAGATATTGTAAATCTCGAAAGAGCACTAACTCCTTCAACCCGTATGGGCGGGCATATCGTTCAAGGTCACATTGATATGACAGCAAAATATCTTGGGGATATGACCTTTGAGGTACCTGACAGCAAATATATAGTTTATAAAGGTTCTATCACGGTAAACGGGGTAAGTCTTACCGTTGCAAAACTTGACGGGAATATATTTTCCGTCGCAATTATTCCGCATACCCTTGAAAATACTAATTTAAAAAATTTAAAAAAAGGTGATTTGGTTAACATTGAGACTGATATTTTAGGGCGATATGTTGAAAAATTTTTATTAACGAACCATAATAAAAGTAAAATTGATGAAAACTTTTTAGCAGAAAACGGGTTTATGTGATATGGAAGATTTTAAATTTGATAATATAGAAGACGCAATACAAGATTTTAAAGCCGGCAAAATGTTAATTGTAGCCGACGATGAAGATCGCGAGAATGAAGGTGACTTAATTTGTTCAGGACAAATGGTAACACCCAAGATTATCAATTTTATGGCAAATGAAGCAAAGGGTTTAATTTGTCTTGCAATATCGCCGGAAATTGCCGAGAAATTGGATTTGCCGCAAATGGTTGAACAAAACAATGAGGGCATGAAAACGGCTTTTACGGTAAGTATTGATGCTGCCGAAAAATATGGTGTTACAACAGGAATTTCGGCTTATGACAGAGCAAAAACAATTGAGGTAGCGCTTGCACCTGATGCTGTTCCGTCAGATTTGAGACGCCCCGGACATCTTTTCCCATGTGTCGCAAGACCATGCGGAGTTCTCCAAAGGACGGGACACACTGAAGCTGTTGTGGACTTAGCAAAACTATGCGGGCATACACCGGCAGGCCCAATGTGTGAAATAATGAACTCCGACGGGCACATGATGCGTCGTGATGATTTGAGAAAGTTTGCAGATAAGCACGGGATAAAATTTATTTCTGTTGCTGAACTTATTGCGTACAGATTGAAAACTGAAAGAATTGTAACTCGTGAAGCTGAAGCGTTTTTGCCGACTCAATACGGCGAGTTCATGATATATGGTTACAGAAACAATTTTACAGGAGTGGAATATGCTGCCCTCGTAAAAGATGACGGAAGTGATAAAATTCCCGCAATCAGGGTTCATAGTGAATGTTTGACAGGTGATATTTTCCACAGTTTAAAGTGTGATTGTAATTCACAATTGCACGGCGCTATGAGCTACATCAACGAATACGGCAAAGGTGCTGTTATATATATGCGTGGTCATGAAGGCAGAGGCATAGGTTTAGTGAACAAAATTAAAGCCTATAAACTCCAAGAATGCGGACAAGATACCGTTGAGGCTAATCATTCACTTGGATTTAAGTCTGATTTAAGAAACTATGGTGACGGCGCACAAATTATATTGGATTTGGGCTTTAATACTTTTAATCTTATAACAAATAACCCAAAAAAAATTATAGCTCTAAAAGGTTATGGACTTAATGTTAATGAGATAATAAAATTGACACCTGAGATTAACAAGTATAATAAAAGATATATGGAAACTAAAAAAGACAAAATGCATCATATGCTTTAAAGGGGTAATATGACAGAGTTTGTGGCAAAACTTTTATCAGAAGAAGATTACAAAGGGTTTGAACCTGTATATGAAGACTTCAGAACCCGCGCAACAACGGATTATAATTTTGAACTGGAACCTTTAACTTTTGATGATTTTATTGACTCTGTAAAAAAGGAATTAATAAAGTGTGTAATTTTATTAGAAGATGGAATCCCTACTGCATTTTTGGTTTATACAACAATGATTTCAGAGGCAGTTGAGTTAAATATAATTCATTCGCTTAATATGGAAAATTTCCTTATAAGAAGTAAGTATTTAATTGAGGAATTTTTAAATGAAACTCAAAAAGAACGTAAAAATAAGGTCGTATGCTACCCGATGCTCGGTGCGCAAAAAACCCTAATCGGCGAAATTGCACGTTTTGGTTTCAAATTTGTAGGAATTGCTGTAATGCGATTTTTGATGAACGGAACTAATTCCAGAGAAATTTTAAAAATGACACAACTAAGAAATTTACCAAGTTGTTATAGTGTAATAGCATGGGACGAAAAATATTTTGATGAGGCAATACACATAGTACAAGAAGCCTTTGAAACAAGTGCTGATGCGCTTTTTGACCCAAGATTTCAAACACTTGACGGAACCTATGATATTTTGAATAAAATCACAAAAGACATATATGCTGAGTTTTTGCCCGAAGCTTCAAGTATTTTGATGTGTGACAATAACCCTGTGGGTTTTTGCTTTATGAATCTAACAGGCGGACAAATTGTTAATATACCTATTGTTGCTATAAAAAAAGAACATCAAGGTCGCGGACTTTCAAAAATGATGCTTAAATATTCTATGGACAGAATAATCAATTGGGTTGAAAATGCCGAACGTCCCATAACTGAAATTAATACTTGTACTGAAACTAATAATTTTCAGGCGTTAAAAATGTACAGAAATCTGGGATTCAAAGAAGATTACAGTTACCCACAGTCTTATCTACCAATCAAGAAATAATATGGACTTTTACGTAAAAATCATTTAAAATAGCTGTATGAACAATTTTGATTTGGGACGTATGCTTATGAAATTTACAAACACACAAATGTTTGTAAATCGTCAACCTGCTGTTAATCAACAACCTTCACCCGAGAGTTTTGTACAAAATATGCAACAAAATGTCACCTCTCAAGCAGTCCCAAATACTGCAAATTTACAAATGAATACTCTTCAAAGTATGGATATGGCCGTATATGCCAAAGAAGTTATGCAGCTACCTAAAAATTTGAATGAATTTATATTTATGCTCCAAAAAGGACTAACACAAGTTCAATTCAACCAAATGTTTGCACAACAAATTGCCGCTCAAAAAAACGCACTATCACAAATGCAAGCACAAATTTTGGCACAATTACAAGGTTTAACAACACCAAACCAAATACAAACAGTAATTCAAACTCAATTAGCTTCACAAATGCAATCCGCGATAAAAAATCTTGCACTATCGCCAAACGGGATGATTGATTTATCGCAAATCGCACAACTTATTCAAGCAAACGGAAAAGAAGCCCTAACAAAATTAATTACAGCTATGACTACCGCCTCAAAACAAGGCATAACTGATCTAAGTCAAATTAAGGAAATGGCAAGATTAATAAATAATAGCATGGCCGCAGCTGCACAAAATGAACCTGCTCAAACATTAAAAGTCTTGATGCTGCTCTACCTTCCTTGGCTTCCTTTAGAAGATGGTGTGGGATTTGATTTGGATATAGAAACTGACGAAACTAAAGAAGAAAGCGACAGTATTTTAACAATTACAATCTCCACCATAAATTACGGTACGGTGATTGCGACTCTTGTTTTGGAAACATCGAATTCAGTTCATGTATCAATTGAATGTTCAAAAGATTTTCCAAAAGAGGAATTGCTTATAAGGATTCAAGGTGAAGAAAAAAATTATTCTATGAATTCGGTGATAACTTTTTCTGACCGTGAAGCAAAATCCGAAGAAGCTGTTGCAAAGGCTAAAATCAATATGTCACAGACAACTGAAATTAATCCTTTTATGCTTTTGATGGCACATACAGTAATTCGTCATACAATAGAAATTGACAACAACAAATCAATAGGAGTAACCAGTCATATTGATACTGCAAGTTAACTCTAAACTTCGTTGTAAGTTTTGAAATGAGTTTTGCAAACCTCTTTTAATCTTTCCTTGCCGTATTTTTCAATAAACTCCTTGGCGGAATCTTTCACCTGCTGCGCACATCCCTTAGGGAACTTAATACCATAGGTCTGTTCCATTTCAGCCATTTTTCGAACATACGTGGCTCTTGCCAAAACTGAGGCCGCCGCGACCGCAATATCACTTTCTGCTCTAACCATCTGTTTCAATTCAATATTTCGACCATTTTTCATCAATGCTGAATTTATCAGACTCTCATCACCAAATTTGTCTGACAAAGCGTAATCACATTCGTTATTTTCACAAATATTTTCAATGACTCTTGCATGCCCCCATGCCAGAAGCTTGTTTAAATTTTTTATATTTGCATACAATTCATTGTATCTTCCGTTTGAAATAGCAACAATCGAATGAACAGCGTTTGCACGAATTGATTTTTCAAGTTCTAGTATTTTTTTATCAGAAATTTTTTTGCTGTCTTTTATACCTAAATCCACGAAAAGTTTTTCGGATTTTTCATCAACCAAAACCCCTGCAATACAAAGCGGCCCAAAAAAATCACCTTTCCCTGATTCATCAACTCCTATGTGCCTAACCATCAGTGCAAACTCTCCGGAATTGCCATTGGTATAGGAGAAGGTGCGGCAGTTTTTGGTGCCTGCTGTACAGACTGTTTTTGAGGTACAGATGGTGAAATTTGATTAGAAACATTTTGAGAAGGTGACATGGTATTTTGATTAATGCTTGACTTTACATTATTAATAACATCTTGGGGATTAATTTCTTTTTTAGATGTATCTTCAGCATCCGTGTTTTCTTCGGAATTTTCCTGTTCTTCCTCATCACCTATAATTTTAACGTTATCTTTATTAAGTTTAAAAGGTTCCAAAACAACTTCCGGATAGTTAAAATCAAGTTTGCCGTATGGTTCGGTTGCAACCTTCATAACATCTTTCCAAATTATCGCAGGAACCGTACCGCCTTGAATACTTTTGTTCATAACAGTATTATCATCGCTTCCTACCCAAACACCGGTAACGATATTTGGAGTATAACCAACGAAATAGGCATCCTTGTTATCATCCGTTGTACCGGTTTTACCGGCGGCAGGCTTACCAATATTTGCGGCAGCACCTGTACCGTTAGTGATAACCGTCTTAAGCATTGCAGTCATTTGCGCAGCTGTTTTCAAACTCAATTGGTGTGTAATCTTTGTTCTTGAGGCTTCATAAACAACTTTTCCGCGTGAGGTTTCTACTCTTTCTATACCATAAGGTTGAACTACGTAACCACCATTTGCGAATGCACCGTATGCTCTTGTGAATTCAAAAAGTTTTACGCCGTTTGAACCTAATGCAATTGTATAATCATACTCTAAAGGTGTTTCTATACCCAAAACTCTTGCAATCTGTATAACAGAGCGAATTCCGACCTCTTGAATAACCCTTGCGGCGCATACGTTTGATGAAACCATCAAGGCACTGTAAACAGGAATTTTTCCCCTGTATTTGTTACCATAGTTATGAGGCGACCAACCACCAATTGTTATAGGCATGTCTTCTATAAAGTCATTAGGACTTATGCCTTTTTCTAAAGCTGCCGCGTATACAAAAGGTTTAAATGCAGAACCCGGAGGTCTTACTGCTTGTGTAACTCTGTCGTATTGGCTTTTAGTATAATCTTTTCCACCTACATATACAAGTATTTTGCCATTTGTAGGGTCAAATGAAAATACTGCAGCCTGCTTGGAATCGGCGGATAAACCCCAATTTTTCAAATCTCTGGCAACCGCTTCATTGGCTGCGATTTGAGCCTTTGAATCAAGTGTAGTTACTACCTTGTAGCCGCCATGAATAATTTCTGTTTCATCAAATCCGAGTTTTTGAAGCTCTTGCATTACGTAATCACAGAAATACGGGGCTTTATTTGTTGTATAGAATTGAGGCATATCGTTCAAAACAACTTTTGCTTCTTTTGCCTTTTCATACTCGTCTTTTGTAATATAACGCATTTTATACATGCGTGTCAGAACCTGGTTACGTCTTTTTATTGCTAAATCAAGGTTGTTATAAGGTGAATATACAGACGGTGCCTGCGGCAGACCTGCAATCAAAGCCAATTCCGGCAATGTACAATCTTTTATGTGTTTGTTGAAATATATTCTTGCCGCACCTTCAACACCATAGGCGCCGGAGCCAAGGTATACGTTATTCAAATACATTTCCAAAATTTGGTCTTTTGAAATTGTTTTTTCAATTCTTGCGGCAATTACAAGCTCCTTAATCTTTCTTGTAAAGGTTTTCTCGTTAGACAAGAAAAGGATTCTGGCTAATTGTTGAGTTATTGTACTTGCACCCTGAACAACGCGTCTTGCTAAGATATTTTGCACCGTTGATCTTGCAAGCCCAAAGATATCATAACCGCTGTGTCTGTAAAAGTTTTTATCCTCAGTCGCAATAATAGCTTCTTTTAATTCTTCCGGCACATCTTTTAATTCCACTTTAGAAAATGTATAAGCCGTGAATGTCTTTATAATTTCACCATCATGCGAATAAAATTTTGTAACAATATTGGGTTTAAATTGCTCCAAATTTTTGATAGGCGGTTGTGATGACAAATATAATTGCAAAGATGCAACACCCGCAAGTATGAATGCAGCACCTACAATACATAGAAACTTCAAATTAGAAATAAAATCATTATCAATCTTTTTCTTTTTTATATTACGTCTTGCAATTTCCTTATCAGATACACGTTTTTTAGATTTTCTAGCCATAATTCCCTCTTTTGCAATTATTATTATAACATGTTAAAATGTATAGACAATATATGAATAAATTGATTGATTTTATACAAGTTATAATAAATGAATTCCTATCAAATTTTGTCCCTGAACACGTAAGTTATGAAATAACAGGGGAATGCAAAAAATGCGGCAAATGCTGTAATTATATGTATAGTGTTGATACATATACTGAGAAAGAATTCAAGATTATGCAATTTCTTTTTCCGACTTATAGAAGATTTTACATAAAAGGTAAAGATGAAGACGGTAATTTTGTCTTTGCGTGCAAATTGGTGACACCTGAAGGATTATGCTCAGATTACAAGCACCGCCCGCGCATGTGCCGCAAATATCCTGCTAAAAGAATTTCTTACCCCGGCAAACTTCATGATAGCTGCGGTTATAAAGTTAATATCAAAACTTTTAAAGATTATATGAAATAAATCATTTAAACCCAAGTTCCCACAACATTTCTTGAAATGTTTTTCCACCTGATTCTAATGCATAATTTACACCTTCTAAATCTGAAATTCCATTTTTAGAATTTCCAACTATAATGAAGGAAAATATATCATATCCCCATCTATTTGGACCTTTATAACCATTAACATCAACCGTAAAAACCGGACTACCACTAAAATACGACAACGCAATTATATAAACGTTATTTGATAACACATACACGGGATAATTTTCTTTTATCGAAATATCTGCAAAAATTCCTACAGGATTATATTCCTGTTCCGGATTTTTTTCCGAATTGATTTTATCAGCACCTCTAAAATCTTTAGGCAAACATCCATCTTCAAAAGCATTCTCTCTGCATATTTTAGTAGTTTTCAGTGTATTTAAAAATAATTCTTCATAAAATTCAGAACAAGCTGTCATTCTTCCATTAATATCTGACGGCCTCGGAGCTCCAGTCTCAGCACAATAATATGTAATACATTCACCATATTCATTTTTTTCATCCTCGTTACATGTAGGAGTACATTCCCCATTATATGGATTTTCTCCTGACTTCCAATAAAAACAGTTTATTATATTTCCATTTTTAGTCTGTATACCAAGTATAGCCTGTAAAAATGTACTATAAAAATTCTTAAATTGGTTTTTCAAAACTACTTGCTGAATATTACGGGAAATCGTAGGTAATGTTAATGCTGCCACTATACCAATTATTCCGAGCGTTATCAAAACTTCTGCTAATGTGAATCCTTTTATTGATTTATAATTCATCATATTTGAATTATAAATTTTATTAACTATACTGTCAAGTTCCTTGATAAATCTACATAAAGAAGTTGCCCCCCCCCGTTCGGTCTCCTCATAAATTTCATAAATACCTCCATCATGCAAACCATTATAGCAAATTTTTTTCAAGTAGCAAAAACTTTACAAAAAAAAGCCGTCTTTAATAAGAACGGCTACCAGACTTGGGGAGGAGGTATGAAAAACCGAAGTTTTTCATATCATATTCCTTTTATCGGCAGCCGTTCTTGTAAACTTTTAAACTTTATAAAAATCTCGTACGTTCGGTGTAGATTTTAAGAAACCTGAATATCTTTTTCAAAGCCGAACAATGAGCTTACGGATTCATCATCATGAATTCTGGAAATTGCCTGCCCGAGGAGTGATGCAACAGATAACTGTTTAATATTCGGAGGCATTTTTTCCATATCAAGAGGAATTGTATTTGTCACAACGCATTCTTTAATCGGTGCGTTTGCAAGTCTTTCTATTGCAGGTCCTGAAAATACCGGATGCGCCGCACAAACGTAAACTTCTTTTGCCCCTTCTCTCACTAGAAGTTTTGATGCCTCACAAATCGTTCCCGCAGTATCTATAATATCATCAAACATCACGCAAACTTTGCCTTTAACATCACCGATTACGTGTGATGCAATGGCTTCATTGTGTTTGTCGCGGCGTTTATCAATAATCGCAAGCGAACAGCCGATTTGTTTTGCAAAATGTCTTGTCCTTTGAACACCGCCTGTATCAGGGCTTACCGCAACCATATCATCAGGGTTGATATTCAAACTCTTGATATAATTTACCAGAATCGGTGTTGCAAAAATGTGATCCACAAGAATATTAAAGAACCCTTGAATTTGACCTGTATGCAAATCCGTTGCCAGAACTCTGTTTGCACCTGCAGTTGTCAACAAATCCGCTACAAGTTTTGCTGTGATAGCTTCACGACCGGAAGTTTTTCTGTCCTGTCTTGCATAACCGTAATACGGAATTACAGCCGTAATTGTTTTTGCGCTCGCACGTTTAAAAGCATCAATTATAATCAATAATTCCATCAAATTTTCATTAACAGGATTGCATAACGGCTGAATAATAAAAACATCATCTCCGCGGACACTTTCTTTAACCTGAACATAAATTTCTCCGTCAGCAAAATTTTTTACAACCATAGGTCCGATTGTTGTACCTAAGTAATCAGCAATTTCCTGAGCCAGTTTGGAATTGGCACGTCCCGCAAATAATTTTATGTCATGGGTCGGATTAATTGCGCGTTCCAGCTGCGGAAATGTCATTTCTAAAACCATTATTCTTAATCCTTTCTGTTTTTGTCGAGCATGATTATTATAAATCTTTGAGGTGTTATCTACAAGTTTATTTTAAGTAATATTACCAAAACATAAAAAAATAATTTTTGCTACTTAGTAACCCATTCTGCACCAATAAGACACAATTCTTCACCTGTTTCAGCATTTTTTACAACGTGATTTGTTTTATTATCCGAAATTTCTATTTGAGACAGGACTTTGTTCCCGTATTTGATTTCTTTTTTAAATACCATATCTAAAATTTTGAGTTTATTATTATTCAAAAAATCAAACCCAAGAGGTTCAAATGCCCAAATTATGTAGTTTGAATTATTGGCATGCCCGTTTACATCAATGTCATCAAATCTGACTTCGAAAACCTTTTCCGTATCAACTTTTTCAAGCGGTTTAATTTTCTCATAAACCAAATCATCCTCACGTTTTTCAAATTTTTGCATGTAAGGATTTTCTTTTATACCATCTGCAACGGGTACAAGATTTTTACCGTCAATATCCACCAAAGACCAAGTACTCGCAGCTCTGCCTAAAAGCTTATATTCGTCATAAAGCGTAAAATCACGAAAAGCAAACAATTTGTTATATCCGCGAGGCTCGGTTTTTATCCGAAAATTATATATCCCTGACGGATAATCCTCAAATTCCATATGATATTTTAACAAAAACCATGCCAGATTATTTTTGATTATATAAGAATAACCAAACCCCAATTGTTCGGCATTATCACTTGCCAAATCCTGTAAAAACTGCAATAAGACAGCGGGCTTCAAGACCAAATTGCAATCCATTTCGGAATATTTTATGCTAAACGATTCCTTAAACTCTCTTTTCTCCATATGCAAATTTTAGCACGAAAATTCCATGATATAATCATCCATGACAAATCCGCCGCCTATATCGCTTACAACCGAATCAATAGTCTTAAAACCCCATTTGTTATAGGCATTTATCGTATTTTGATTATATTTATTTACCGTTAATTGAATACTTTTGTAGTTATTTTGAACTGCAATTTCTTTAATTTTTTCGAACACTTTTGTACCAATACCTAAATGTCTAAAGTCCTTTTTTATGTATAGCTTTGATAAAAACAAATAATCCTTCTTGAAAGAAATTCCAAAATATCCCGCTTTGATTCCGTTCACAGTTATAAAGTAATATTTGTAATCCTCATTTTTAATTTGATTTTTAATGGCATGACTAGACTGAAACTTTTCAACCATATAATCAATTTGTGCCGGAGATAAAATTTCTACCCAATATTCATGCCAAATCTCACTTGCCAAACCTGCAAGCACATCAATATTTTGATCTTCTACTTCGCTGAAATCTAAAATATCCATGCATATATTCTATAATATAAAATTAAAATGTCAGCAAAAAAATATTTTCCCAAGTTTTATTACTTTCATCAAGGAGTAATTAATGAAAGTAAAGTTAAATAAAGAAAATATCATAACACCTATAGAATATGGAATTAAAAAAGTAAAACCACAAATACACAAAATTGTCTTTAGTGAAAAAGATGTAAAAAATCCTCACAAAGCATTTGATATATTTGAAAAAGAGGTCACAAAAATCGCATCAAAAAAGGGTGATATTGAACTCAATTCATTTTCCGGAGCTGTCAGCAGTATTTTTAATAAATTTATAAAATCTAAGCAAATTGAAAAAATGAACAATAATTTTGTAAAATTTGCCGAAAATCTGGTTAGTATGGGCAAAGATAACCTGGCAGGGATTATATACAGTTTCCTGGTTAAGGCAAATATTAATAATCCTGAATTAGTAGAGAAATTTGCCACTAACGGTTTAGCCATTGCAAAAAGATTCCATGATCCTGTGCATATAATGGCAAGATGTGAAAATTTGAGAAAAATATATTCAATAACTGAACCCAAAAGCGAAAAATTACTGAAAATTTTATACGAAGAAAAACGAGCGCTAAGCAGCATTGCGAACAATTATCAAAATGTACAAAAACGATATAAAACTATTAACAGTGAAATGAAGCCTATTGAAAATTACAAAATAATGCTTGGGGCCATAAAAATACAAATTGCTAAAATAACCAAAACATCAAAACCTAAAGAAGCAATAGCCGAACTCCAAAGCGCTTATGAACTTCTCCTTTCTGTCGGAAAAGGGAAATATACAAAAGAAGTTGAAAAATTATTAGCTGAAATAAATTAATGGTTTAATTTTATTTATTATAAAATAATTTTCAACCATATAAGATTTATCATTAATCTCTATTTCCAATACTCTTTAAACTTTTCTATTTCTTCAAGAGTTTTAATGTAATCGCCCTTAAAACAAATTGTCCTGTCATCAATGTAAAGATAAGACGACAATTTTACATTAGTTACGTCTTTAAAAAACTTATCTAAATTATTATTAATTAGCCATTTAGTTGCAAGCATCAAATTTCTTGATGTAAAAAGATACAATTCAGCATTTTGAGATAAAGTTTCTAAAAATTCATAAGCCCCGACCTTAATTTCAGGAATATAATTTTCATTGAATTTCTCTTTCCCATACTCATTCAATACGCCGTCTAAATCTATAAGTATCTTTCTAGTGAACATAAAATTACCTTATTAAATGGACTGTCATTCCTGTTAATAATGTTCTAATAATAACATAATTGGAATATGAGTCAAGATGTTAGACAAATATTAGCAAATAATATTAAAAATCTGCGAACACAGAAAAAGTTAAGTAGAGAAGAATTATCTTTAGTTTTAGGAGTTGATAATTCATATATTTCTAAACTGGAAAAGGGTAGAATAAATATTACCATAGATAAAATCGAAATGTTAGCTGATTATTTCGAAATTGAAACGTATTTATTATTAAAATAGAATTATGGACAAGGTTTTATTTCAAAAATTAGCAAATCGTATAAAAGAGTTAAGGAAATTACATAAGTACACTCAAGATGATTTAGCGGATTTAGCCCAAATTGCACGCTCTACTTTAGGGAATATTGAAACTGCTCAAAATGATGTAACCTTTTCCAAATTAAA
>CALVAZ010000058.1 GCA_944325675.1 Candidatus Gastranaerophilales bacterium | reverse complement strand
GTTTTTTCCCAAAACTTATAAAGATTACTTCGGTTAATTGCTTTTTTGATATCCTTATTTTGGAGCATTTCCGTAATAATTTCTTCTGTGGATACAAAATTTGTATATAATATTTTTTTCATATTATTGAAACACCCTGCTTTTTATGTTAATATTGAGAAATGGAAGTAGCTAAATTAAATGATATCATAAAATCTTCTAAAAATATATTGATAGCTTCACATGTAAATCCGGATGGCGACACCTTAGGTGCGATGTGTGGCCTGTACGAATTGATTAAGTTAAATTTTAAAAAAAGATGTGATATGTTGGCTGTTTCCAAAATACCTGACAAATTTAAGTTTATTCCTAATATTGAATCAGCCAAACATATTGATGATTTTGATAAGTCAAGAGAATATGATCTTGTAATTAATGTCGATGTTGCTGCATTGGATAGAATTTGTGATGGTATAACGCTTTTTAAAAAGGCTAAAAACAGAGTTAATATTGACCACCATAAAACAAATAATGGCTATGGCGACCTAAACTTTGTTGATGGAGATGCCAGTTCTGCTTCAGAAGTTATTTATTCTATTGCAAAAAAATTAAAATGGGAAATAAATTTAAAAATAGCAACTTGTTTGTATGCGGGTATATTGACAGATACAGGATCGTTTAGGTTCAACAATACTACGCCTAGGGCTTTGGAGTATGCAGCCGAGATGATTAGGATGGGTATAGTTCCTAATGATATGTTCAGGAGTTGTTATGAAACTTATACTAAAGGAATGGTGTTATGCCAAGCATATTGTGTAGAAAAGGCTGTTTTTCTTGATGATGATAAAATTGTTTATACTACAGTTTTTAGAAAAGATATGGAAAAGTATAATACCGATGAAGAATTTGCGGAAGGTTTAACGGAAAGACTTCGTGCGGTTACTTCGACTCAAGTTGCGTTTGTGGCAAAGGAAATGAAAAATGGTGGATGCAAAATATCAATGAGAAGTAAATCTGTTGATGTTGCAGAGATTTGCAGTGTTTTTGGCGGTGGTGGTCACAAGCATGCTGCAGGTTGCACGCTGAAGTGTAACGTTGAAGAAGCTATTAAAAAAATTCTGCATGAAATTAGGAAGTATGAATTTTGAAAAACAAAGGATTTATCAGGGCAGTAAAAAGGTTAATAATTTCAATTATTAAAAACGATTTTTACGGTATGGCCGCAGAAATGGGCTTTATGATGGTTATAGGCATATTCCCGTTTATGTTGTTTTTGATGGCTGTTTTTGGTTGGATGGGAAACAAATCCTATATGGATCCGATTTTGTTGGCTCTTTCAAATATTATGCCGGAACAAGCTATGAACTTAATCTTAACAGTTTTGTCAGAAGTCATGATATTCCAACAAGGCGATATAATGGCCGTTATTGGTGTAATTGTTACTATAGTCCTTTCAACAAATGGTGTTGCTGTTGTTTTGAAGGGTTTAAACAGAGCATACAAGGTTGAGGAAACCAGAAATTTTGTTTATACCAGAATTTTATCTTTTATTATGGTGATTGTTAATACTTTAGTTTTGTTTTTGAGCATAAACTTAATTGTATTCGGCAAAGTATTTATCAGGTTTGCAGTTGAACATTTCCATATGTCTAATAAAATTGCTATAATGCTTTTGACTTTGCGTTGGCCGTTAGCCTTTTTGGCACTTTATGTAATGGCATTTTTAAGTTACTATATTTTACCTGATTTAAAGGGAAATGAGGCTTTCAAAAGAGCAAGTGCATTACCCGGAAGTTTATTTTTCTGTACTTTTTGGTTAGTCGGCTCATGGGGATTTTCTGTTTATGTAAACAATCTTGGAACATATAACTTTGTTTATGGGATTATTGGTGCTTTTATAGTTCTTATGGTTTGGCTTTATTACACATCAATATTGCTTTTGATAGGCGGTGAAATTAATTCACAAGTTTACAACCAGCTTGAAAGGAAAGCCGGCGAAATCAGAGATGATTTTGCTAAACTTAAAAAACCGGGGACCTAGAGTTGTTTTGTAATAAGTGCAAAAATATCGTTAAAGATTACAAATATCATCAGTAGGATTAAAAACATGAACCCAACGGTTCCGATTTTATCCACGGATTCTTCATCCAAAGGTTTACCGCGAAGTTTTTCAATTAATAAAAACATTACGTGTCCGCCATCAAGTGCAGGTATTGGCAAGAAGTTTACTATCGCAAGGTCAAGTGAAATTATCGCAATTAACAGTAATCCTGAGAAAAATCCGCTGTTATCGATTATATCACCACCAACTTTTGTAATCGCTATGATGCCATGCAAATCTTTCAAAGGAATCTTACCTGTCACAATTTGGTATAATCCGTAAAGAAGCATATAGGTTTGATCGTACAAGTATTTCCCGCTTGTGATTACTGCGGATTTGATACCTTTGGTTGGGATTAAAATTTCTTTTACATCAAGCTGAACTCCTATTTGGCCGTCTTTATTAGGATAAATAGGTTTTAAATTTATTTCTTTGCCATCACGCAATACAGTAATATTCAAAGGTCTTACGTTATCAGAGAGGGCAAAAGCAACATCGTTCAAGGTTATTGTTCCGTCTGAAGTTAAGTATGATTTGTTTTTAATTTCATCACGGAGTTTTTTTTGATTTTCGTTTAATGAAAGTTGTTTGTCCTCATATTTTTGAAACCCTTTTAAAATATTTTTAGAAAGGGTAATTTCTTTTTCTTTCTTTTGAGAAGGTAGTTGTATAACAATATCTTCTGGAATAATTTCATCTTTTTGGTATGCGGGGTTTAATCTTTTTAGGTTGTTAAAATTCTCCTCAATTAATTCTTCATCTGCTTTGCCGTCATTTTCTTTGCTAAGTTGTGTGTATGCAAGCAAACCATAACTTGAATTTATGTCACTTCCGTTAACTCTTATGATTTTGTCGCCTTTTTCAAGTCCGGATACCCAAACGGATTGGTCTTTTTCTGCAACTATTTGATTTATATAGACATCATATTTGCCTGATGGCATATGTCCCCACAAAAGCGCAGTCAAAAGAACGAATACAAAGGCGCAAACTATGTTTGCAAAAACGCCTGCAGATACTACAACAAGTCTTTGGTAGATGGGTCTGTTCAAAAATCTGTCAGGAGAATCTTTTGGAAGATCTAATTCCTTGTCATCATCAGGAAAAGCAACGTAGCCGCCGAGCAAAAATGCGTGAACCAATACTTTTACGTCCCCCACTTGTTTTTCCCACAAAGTCGGACCTATCGGAAGCCCAAATCCGAATTTGGCAACCTTCATTTTGAAGGCTTTTGCGGCTAAAAAGTGTCCCGCTTCATGCACAAGTATGAGTACACTCAATAAAAGTATCATTATGATAATTGACATAAAACTCTCCCTGAAATATATCGTCAAGGGAATTATAACATAAAAATTGTTAATTTAAATCCTGCTATTGCAACTTTAAACCCCTCGCCCCAACCCTCTCCCTTTGGGAGAGGGCAGAAGTTGTACGAGCGAAGCGAAGTAACAACTGCTGGTGAGGGTGTTAATGTTGATAGAATACCCTTCACCGGAATTTCTAAATTCACATGCGTTCATTAAGAAATCTATCCTCTCCTACAAGTGGCGAGGGGATAAATGTATATTGTCAAATACTATGCTGAAATTTTCATAGTTGCGGGTAGACCCTCACCCGAATTTCTAATCTCGCAAAGGCTCGCTAAGAAATTCAAACCCTCTCACATAGGAAGAGGGTTTTTTGAATATAAATGTGTTAATATTCTCTAATCAATTATGCAAACCGCTTGAGCCCTGCTATTGTTACGTAGCCAATTGCAAGTCGTCATGTTAGAACTGAAGGAGCGATAGAACACACTGGCGCTGTTAACCTCATAGTCAGACCAAACGGAAAAGGATGAGCCCGGAGTGACTGTAAAGCCAAGTTCCGCTACCTTATCATAGTCAAGGGAGCCGTGTGGACTTCCGGTTTGAGTTATGCCTGATGTGTTATAAACATAGTTTGCAATTTCTGCCAATTGCGCTGCTGTAGGCATCTTACTGACACCTCCGCATGTTTTTACAGCCCCAGCCCAATAGTCATTAGTGTAGCCTCCGCAATACTCTTTTTTGTTACCGTAGCCCAAGTCTGATATTTCTTCACATTCAGCCTTTGTGATAGGTGTAGGTGTAAAAGGTGCACCAAAACAAATGCCTGCTAACTCAAACGCACACTTTTTACCACCAAGACTGTTAACATTAATACCTCTTAAATCTTTACCGGAA
>CALVAZ010000057.1 GCA_944325675.1 Candidatus Gastranaerophilales bacterium | reverse complement strand
ATCAGAATTCTTTATGGCGGTTCTGTTAAACCTTCAACTATTGAAGAACAAATGGCACAATCAGATATTGACGGTGCTTTAGTTGGTGGTGCTTCACTAAAAGCAGATAGCTTTAATGAAATTATTGCTAATACAATGAAAGTAGCAGTCTAGTTTTTATCTATAATAATAAAAAGAGCCTATTTATTAGGCTCTTTTTTTATATATTGCACAAATCCATTTTTTTTCATATAATTAGATGTACGAAAAAGGAGAGAAAAATGGCACAACAATTTAATCCGCAAAATGTAAAAACAAGGACGGCAGTCTTAGTTTTTATTAAAGGTTCAACAGCACCTTTAGTTTTGTATGTTGAAAATCCGCAAGAGTTGTACAATGAACTGACTCAAGCAATGAAATCTTCAACAACAACATTTATAGAAAAAGAAACTTCAGGACCTCTGAAGAAGATTTGTGTAATTTCAAATCAAATTGCAGCACTTGCTATGCAAGAGGAGCAATACGTTTAATGCACAAAGTTGTATCAATTGAAGATATCGAAAATGCAAAAAACAAAACTTTGGCTTGCAAAATAGAAGAAAAGATAGACGGTATTGATGCTGTCGGTCCTATTTCGGCAGATTTAACCTTTACATCACTCGGTGATTTTATTGAGGTCAGAGGAAATGTTAAGGGAATTGTTAAGCTGGAGTGTGATTTGTGCTTAAAAGAATTTGAACAAAAATTGGACTTTAATATAGATGAACTTTATGCAAAACACGCTTTAATAGAGGATTCTGAAGAATCGGGCCAAGAGTTTGAAATAAAAGACGGTCAGTTTGTAACAGATTTGAACGGTTCAGATGAGATAGATATTTATGACTTATTGTATCAATCTGTAATATTAAATTTACCAAATAAGAAAGTTTGTGGTATAAATTGTAATGGAGAGGATAAATTTTTAAAAGAAGAAGAAATGTCCGATCCGAGAATGGATGTTTTTAAAAACATCAAAATAGATAAGTAGAAATATAAGTAGTAGAAATAAAAAGGAAAGAAAAATGGCAGTACCAAAGAAAAGAACAGGACATTCCGCACAAGGACACAGAAGAAGTAACTGGAAGGCAACAAAGCCTGAAACAACTACTTGCCCGAATTGCGGTGAAACAAAATTAGCACATACAGTATGTACAGCATGCGGTTACTACAAAGGTAAAGCAGTGAGCATAAAATCACCTGACTACGTAGAAACTGTTGCTGAAAAGAAAAAACCTGCTAAAAAATCAGCTCCAAAAGCTAAAAAAGCTGAAAAAGTTGAAGAAGTTGCAGAAGAAATCAAAGAAGAAAAAACTTTAGAGGCAGAAGAAGCAAAAGCTGAAGTAGTAGACGAAGAAAAAGTAATCGAAGAAAAAGAAGCTGAATAAGTTTCGACCCAGACGTCAAATAAGATGGGATTCCCCGCAAGAAATTGCGGGGAAGGCGAAAGGGAATAGTTGACTTAGGAGAGGGAAAATGACAAGAATAGCAATTGATGCAATGGGCGGTGATCATGCTCCACAAGAAATAGTGGCAGGTGCTGTTTGGGCAGCACAAGAGTATGGCGTGGCTTTGGAATTGGTTGGTAAACAGGACCGTATCGAACAGGAATTGGATAGAATTTCTCACGAAGGTTTTTATTCAGATTGCGGTAAAGCCGGCAGACAGCATCGTATAAAAATTGACACTTCTAAGTTAGATATAAAAATTACTCATGCTTCAGAAATTATTGAAATGGGTGAGGCACCCGGCCAAGCAATCAGGAAAAAGAAAAAATCATCAATAGTTTTGGCGGTTGATGCTGTTGCAACAGGAAGCTCCGATGCAGTTGTTGCTGCAGGTTCAACAGGGGCAGCTATGGCCTCCAGTTTGTTCGGTCTTGGCAGAATCCCGGGGATTGACAGACCTGCAATTGCTGTAACTTTACCTACTATCAAAAGACCGATAGTTGTAATCGATGCCGGTGCTAACAGCAATTGTTCCCCTGAAATGCTTTATCAATTTGCTGTTATGGGCACAACTTTTTCTAAGAACGTTCTTGGAATTGAACACCCGAGAGTTGGTGTTTTGAATATTGGTGAGGAAGCAGGCAAAGGTAACGAGTTGGCTCAACACACTTATAAATTGCTCGAAGAACATCAAGAAAGAATTAACTTTGTCGGAAATATTGAAGGCAAAGAGATTTTCTTGAGTGTTTGTGATGTTGTAGTTTGCGATGGCTTTGTTGGTAACGTTGCGTTAAAAGTTACCGAAGGTACTTCTCAAATGTTATTCAGAATGTTAAAACAAGAATTTAAAGCCGATTTACTTGGTAAAATTATCGGCTTGTTGGCTAAACCTTTTATGAAGAGAATTTATACCAAAATTAATTACGAAGAATTTGGCGGGGCTCTGCTTCTTGGTGTTAAAGGGATAACGGTAATTTCTCACGGCAGAAGCAAGGCTTATGCTATTAAGAATGCCATAAGAGTAGCTAAAGAAGCTGTAGAAACAGGCGTTAACGAAAAAATCGCAAAATTTTATGAGGAATAATAATATGACAGATAAATACATACCTGTAAAGATTGCGGGTGTAGGATATAGCTTACCGGAAGCTGTAGTTACAAATGATGATTTGACAAAATTGTATGAAACTTCAGATGAGTGGATATACACAAGGACAGGTATCAAAGAAAGACGCTTGGTGTCAGGTGATGAAGACGCAATTGATTTGGGCTTTAATGCAGCAAGAAAAGCACTTGAAAAATCCGGTGTCAAACCTGAAGATTTGGACTTGATAATTGCTGCATCATCAGCACCACCGCAGCTTTATCCTGCGATTGCTTGCCATATTCAATCAAGATTGGGAATTGAAACAGACATTCCTGCTTTTGACATTACGGCGGCTTGCTCAGGGTTAATTTACGGTATGCAAGTTGCAAAAGGTTTTATCAATTCAGGTATTTATAAAAATGTTTTGATTGTAGCTACTGACAACAACTCAAGATATTTGGATTGGTCCGACAGAGGTACATCAATTCTTTTTGGGGATGGCGCTGGTGCTATGGTTATGACACCATCTGACGACGGTTTGGATGATATTTTGTCAATCGATATCAAGGCGAAAGGTTCAATAGGTGAATTAATATATAAAGACAATGTTGGAAAGAATTGTCCGCTTGTTGCACCTTGTAGTGAAAAAGATGGATTTATCCATATGAATGGAAAAGAAGTTTACAAATTTGTAGTAAGAATTCTTCCGCCATATATTGAAGAAATTATCGAAAAGTCAGGCTTAAAGGCTGAGGATATAGATTATTTAATACCTCACCAAGCTAACCTAAGAATTATTCAAGCGGTTCAGGAAAGACTTGAGTATTCAGATGAAAAAGTTATAACAAACATCAAGTATTACGGCAATACATCTGCGGCATCTGTGCCTATAGCGTTGGCAGAAGGCGTAGAAAAAGGTACTGTAAAACTCGGCAGAGACAAAACAGCAATACTTTGCGGTTTTGGTGCAGGCATGACATGGGGTGCTGCAATTGTAAGACTTCGTGAAGGTATTTGTTAGAGTCATTAACATTTCAAAAATTATTAAAAGCATACTTAGATTGTTGCATGTATGAATGTAATACATAATTGATTGAAATTTGGACTTAATCCTAAGGCAGAGCTTATAAAGTTATATTTGAAATTAATAAAACTGTAATATAACATTTTAAGTTGAATGTGTTTTTTAGTTTATTATCCGTTTTTATAATATAGACAAAACCGGAAAAATAATATATTATAATAAAGTATTGTTATTAATTTAAAAAGGAGGTATGGTTATGAAAAGACCACGGGGGGGGACAATTCCTCTAAGTAGATATGATAAGGGTTTTACCCTTGCAGAAGTATTGATTACGCTTGGTATTATTGGCGTTGTTGCTGCTTTGACTATCCCGACTTTGATGTCTAATTACAAACAACGTGCTTGGGATACTGCTGCTACTGTTTTTGAAAGAAAACTCGAAGAATCTCTTAAAGCTATGAACACTCAACAAACTCTTGCCGGTTATAGAAATACTTCCGATTTTGTGAATGAACTTTCTAAACATTTTAAAATTACAAGAGTTTGTAAAAATGATGATTTATTAACCTGTTTTGAAGATAAAGTTATGTGGGGTGCAGGTGATGCTGATCCTGAAGAAGTTGATATGACTAATATTAAAACTGCCTCACATTTTGGTCAAAAAGATTGGGATACTGATATTATCGGAGTACAATTTGCTAATGGTACTACAGGGCTTGTTGCTTATAATCCTGATTGCAAACAAAATCCTTATTCTAATCAAATTACAGGAACCTCTTGTCTTGCTCTACTTTATGATACTGACGGGTTTAAAACTCCTAATACCTCCGGTAAAGATTTAAGAGCAATAAATGTACTAAGTCTCGGCAGTACTTGCGCATTTGAACTGGGCGGTACTTGTTTTGGTACACCGTTTACACCTACACCTATCACTAAAGCGGAATGCGAACAACTCAAAGGTGATTTAGGAATAACAAATTGTCCTTTTGATTCTGACTACTGGGCAGGCGCTGTAAAAAATTGTGGAGGAGTCAGCAAAATGCCAACAAGTGCGCATACATCAGAACTAGCCAAATATGTATATAACACTTCAAACCTTGGCGTTCCTCTAACTCTTGACACTGAAAAGGTAAGTGAGTTAGGTTTCACAATAGAGGGAAGTTCTTTTACAGTTTGGGAAAATGTGGAATATGATCCTAACAGTTCTAACAGAAGGCACTTTGATAATGCATATACATATCAGGTTGCCACTTGGCGTGACACCATTGAACCTCAAGCATTCTGCATAATAAATTAATAAACCACCATTATGTATATATGTTTGATTTTTAGACCAAACATATATTGATACTCCTTTAAATTCGGTCAGGAAATTATTGATATTCAAGAGCATAAAATTACTTGACGATTTCTAATTAATAATTATGCTATAATGTATCTATGGCAGATGAAGATAAACAGTTTGATGCCACTCCACGAAAACTGGAGCAGGCAAGAAAAGAAGGTCAAGTTGTTAAATCAAAGGATTTTTCAACAGCCATTTCTCTGTTGATATTATTTTCAGCAATAGTCGGTTTAGCACCTTTTATTTGGAACCAAATTGTACAACTCTATACGCTTTTATATGAGCAAATTCCAAACGGGCACTTGTCTAATATAGGAATGACATATATACTAACTGTAACGCTAAAAGCAGCAGTTTTAATAATTGGTCCAATATTATTTTTAGCCTGGTTTGTAGCTATTATGGCGGACTTCATACAAGTAGGGCCGTTAGTTGCAACGGCACCATTAGTGCCAAAATTAGACAAACTTAATCCAACAAAGTATTTCAAAAACATAATGTCTATAAAAACACTTTTTGAACTTTTTAAAAATATCTTAAAAGTTGTAATTTTAGGCTACATCGGCTGGAGCGTTTATA
>CALVAZ010000056.1 GCA_944325675.1 Candidatus Gastranaerophilales bacterium | reverse complement strand
TATATTGAAGAACCCGAAAATATTGAAATTGAGGCTACTGCCGGCTTTATCTCGGGGAAATTCAGGACCGGTGAATATTTTGAAAAAAAAGGTTTGATTACGCATGAACAATTGCAAAAGGCCGTGGACGCAAGCTCCAAATCAAGCAAAAAATTTGCTCAGATTCTTGTAGAAATGGGTTTGATTAAAAGTGATGATGTTAGAGCAATACTTGCTATTAAAGAGGAAGCCAAAAAACGTTTTGTATTGGATTATAACAATATTCCTGGTGGCAGGGAAGAATTTTGCGATAAGGAAACTTTTTATAAAGATGAAATTTCTAATCTAAAAAAAGAAAATGAATTATTAAAACAAAAAATTTCCCAATTACTTGAAATCGTTAAAAATAGTGATTCGGATGAAATTTAAAACATTATTCTCTAATTACAATCCAGCCTTTATCTATAAATTCTCCAAGAAATTTCTTTGCATAAGCGTTATAGTCAACTTTTGTATTTTGTTTTTTGATATTTTTGAACCCGTTATCATATAGTTCTTGAAGGCTATGCATTATTGATTTTAATTCACTTCTTGAGAACCTTGAACCTTCTATGAATTTTGATATATCCATAAATCTTCGTTTTGCAAGGCCGGGTAGTACTTGTTTTTTGCCATTAATTGTACCGCATGCGTGATCCATTTGACATGCGGCTTCTACATAGTCACTATTTTTAAGTGCTTCTGCAAGTTTTGGACTGCCTGACAAGCTTCCGGTATTGAAAATTAATCCGTAGAGTGCTTCTTTTTGTCCTCTTGACATTTTGTCAAAAGCGTCTTTACCTATTGCATTTATTATTTTTTTCTGGGCATCTTTGATATCTCTTGCAAGTAAACTATAAACTTGATTATCAGAAAGAGTTTTGCCTCTATAAAAATTTGTATCACCGTATGCTTTTGTATTGTGACCTATTCCTATTGTTGGAATCCCGCAATCATCGTTATACATTGTGTTACGTTTTTTCTCTATTGCAATCAAATCGTTTATAAAATCATTGCTCACTCCTGTTGAATCAATGACAGCTTTTTTTGTGGCTATTATCTGTATATTTTTTATTTCTTTTTCAGACAAGTTTGTTGTTGATTTAATTCCTCTCAAGTTGTCGTTATACATTTGTAAATCTTTTACAGGGATATCATATTTTTTAGAAATATCTTGTAGAGTTTCATTTTTTTTTACTTTATGAACAATTATTCCTCTTGAGCTGTTAATTGTGTCTGGTGGAATTTGTGTTTTTTGTCCTGAAGATATTTTTTTTGTTTGTTTCGGTTTTGTACTTTGTGCAGTTTCTATTTCTTTTTGAGCTTTTTCAAGTTTTGCTGCTTCTGATTTATTCGGAATTATAATTATTTGTCCGGGTTGGATGTGTTTAGGATTTTGGATATTATTTTTATACATTATTGATGCTGTTGACACACCATATTGCAAGGCGATTTTTGATAGTACGTCGCCACTTTTTATTTTATATTCAACGGCTTTTGTTTCTTCACCTGTCCTTTTATTGGCATCTGGTTCTTGAAGTACAAGAGTTTTTCCAATGTTAATTTGATTGTTGTTCAGTTTATTCCATTTTTTTAAATTTTCGACGGATACCCCATATTTTAAGGCTATTTCTGAAAGAGTATCCCCGCTTTTTACTATATGTTTTGTTGGTTTTTCTTCCTTTTTTTGTGCTTCGGATTGAGTATTTTTTAACTTTTCCAGTTGTGCTACTTCATCAGCAGTTGGTATTTCCAAAATTTGATTTCGGAATATTTTATCTTCATTTTCTATGTTATTTTTTAGCATTATTGCCCACATTGGGACATTGTATTTTTCTGCTATTTTTGAAAGAGCTTCACCGTTTTGCACTTGGTGTGTGAGTATTTTAGGTGTTTCTTCCTCTACAATATCAAATTCAACTTCAATATCACCTAAGTTTAAATCTTGACCTGCCTGTTTTGGAACGTTAATAATGTCACCAACTTTGATAAACTCCTTTATATTTGGGTTAAGGTCTTTTAACATGTCCAAAGTTATATCGTGTTGTTTGGCGATAGATGACAAATTGTCGCCTGCTTGAACTTTATAGCCTGGAACTTTTAAAACTGTTCCTTTTTGGATATTATTAAGATCAATTTCAGGGTTGAGTTTAGCTAATTCTTCTTTGTATAGGTTAAATTTAGACATTACTGAATAAGAGCCTTTTCCTGGTTCAATTGTCCAGGAACCATAAACATTTTTAGGGTTTTCCGGAGTTGCAAGTTCCGGAGATTCTTCTATATTACTGACTTTAATTATTGAACCTTCTATTATGATTTTGTTACCGTTTTTATCTGTTTTTAAATCAGGGTTAAGAGCAATGATTTCTGCAACACTTGTACCATAATGATTTGCGATGCTGTAAAGAGTTTCTTTGGATTGTACAAGATGACTGCCTGCTGGGATATTGGCTGTTGAATCAATATGGACTTCGGGAGGATTTTCTTGAACTTTGTCCCTTTGAGGTTGTTGCGGATTTTGTTTTGGCGCCCCAGTATTATCAACTTGTTGTTCTACAACTCGATTTTTTTGAACATATAAATTGTTTTCAAAATTGTTTATTTTCAAAAAAATGACCTCTTCTACACATTTGCAGAAACGGTCATTTGTACATAAAACTTTAAACAAGTGAAATTTTGTTTAAAAAATATTTACAAATTTATTGTCTAAATCGTCTAAGTATTGAATATTCTATCGCCGGCATCGCCCATGCCCGGAACGATATAGCCCTTTTCGTTAAGATGGTCGTCCACTGCGGCGGTTATAATTTCAATATCAGGGTAATGTTTGTGAATATTTTCTATACCTTGAGGTGCTGCAATTATACAAATTACTTTTATATTATCTATAGGAA
>CALVAZ010000055.1 GCA_944325675.1 Candidatus Gastranaerophilales bacterium | reverse complement strand
ATTATTGAATAAAGTGCGTTCTATGTCCAGTCGCAGCTGTTACCTTTACAAAGTACACCTCTTAAGTCGGACATTGTTTCTTTTCTTGTCATTTCAAAAGTAACAGGCGTGATTGAAATTTTATTATTTCTTACGGCTGCAATATCTGTGTTGGCAGTGGATGGTTCGCTTATCAGCTCACCTGCCATCCAGTAATATACCTTGCCCCTTGGGTCAATTCTTTTTTCGTAATTATCTGTGAACATTTTTCTTCCAAGTTCAGTAATGGCAATACCTATGATATCATCGTCATCAAGAGCAGGAACATTAACGTTTAGAAGCATCTTTGGGGGAAATTGAAAATCTTTGAGTTTTTTCAATAATGATACAACAAATTTGGCTGTATATTTAAAATCCTCATATTCACATTGCATACTTGCCAAAGATACTGCAATGCTTGGTACACCGAGCATTGCACCTTCCATAGCGCAGCTTACTGTTCCTGAATACAAAATATCTGAGCCTAAATTTGGTCCGTGATTGATCCCTGAAATGACAAAATCAGGTTGTTCTTCAGGCGCAAGAATTGCGTTTATACCTAATTTTACGCAATCACCGGGAGTACCGTTTGTTACCCAGGTGCGTTTCGCGCCAGATTTTGATTCTTCAATTTCTTCTACCCTTAAAGGGGTGTGTAGTGTCAAAGAATGCCCCGCAGCACTCCTTTCTCTATCGGGTGCCACAACATATACATTGTGATATTTTGACAATTCTTCCGTTAATGCTCTTATACCATTAGCTGCTATACCATCATCATTTGAAATTAAAATGTTCATATTTTCTCCTCTGTATGTATATCTATAATACCCGTTTTTACGCTAAAAACAAAGTGTATTTACTTATATATTAATTTTTGTAACAAAGGACATTTTTTATATTAAAAATATAGCAATTATATATACTCAAAATTTTTTATATATATGTAACACGAGGAATGCTTAAAATTGAGGAATCACGAAAAATTTTAAGCACACACACTACACTTCACACTATTACGAGGAATGATGAAAATTATTCCAAAGGGTCTTAATTTTAAGGCTCTTTTTTTTGTTAAAACTAATAATTATTTGTTAATTGTTAACAAAATTTCGGCCAGACGCCCGCCTTTTTTGGAATCAAAGCGGATTTCTTTTACGTTGTTTTCTTCCGGCTTGAAATCATTTTTTTGATAGTTAATCAAATATTTCATAAATTCAGGGCTAAACATAACACTCCTTACACACAAAAAATAAACTTCACATATATATAAAAGCATATTTTTTTCAAAAATTGCGTAATTTTAATAAAACCTTTACATTTTTTATTAATAAATTTTAATGGTATAATATCTGTGGAGACTAACATGAAGCAGACATCCATTTTTGATATTATATCCCCAATAATGATAGGCCCGTCAAGCTCACATACGGCCGGTGCTGTAAGGTTGGGGCTTTTGGCGAGAAATATATACGGTGAAACACCCAAAAGAGTTACGTTCAAACTTTTTAATTCCTATGCCCAAACAGGTAAAGGCCATGGTACTGAAAAAGGATTATTGGCTGGTGTTTTGGGGTTATCTGTATCCGACAGGCGGATAAAGAATATTTTTGAAGATGAAATCTCAAAAAACATAGATTACAAATTTGAATATTATGAGGATTTCAAAAAACATCCAAACGCAGTTGATTTTGTATTTGAAAATGGCAGAACAATGGATATATACGGTGAATCCGTAGGAGCCGGAGAGGTCGCTGTAAGAACTATTGATGGCTTTTCAGTAAAACTTACCGGCAAATATAATACTTTAATGATAGTTTATGATGATGTCCCTGGCATGATTTCAAATGTCACTTCATTGATTCAGGCTAAAAATATAAATATAGCGTCACTTCACTGTGACAGATATGCAAAAGGTGAAGAGGCTTCGATGTGTATCTGTATAGATGGAGACTTGGATGAAGATATTATAAATTCTGTTAAAAAAATGGATAGGGTATATTTTGTGAGTTACATAAAAAAATTGGAAGATTAAATGGAAACAAAAGGTATAAATACATTTGAACAATTATTGGCCGCTTGTACGGCAAGGGGAAAACGTGTTTGGCAAATCGCTCAGGCATATGAATCGGAGTGGTGCGAAGTCCCTGTGAACCGTGTCAGAAAATGTGCAATGGAAAGCTTGAGTGCGATGAAAGAGGCTATCAAAACAGGTCTTAACTCAACAGAAAAATCCATGAGCGGGATGTGTGGTGATGATTGTGATAAATTGCAAAAGAGATTCGCTGTAAGACCGGCAGTTTTTGGAAAAACATTCGAAAAGATTGTAACTTACGCATTAGCAACGAGTGAAGAAAATATAAGAATGGGCAAAATTGTCGCCTGTCCAACGGCAGGTTCTTGCGGAATTGTTCCGGCTGTTATAATTGCTGTGGCGGAAGATTTTAACATATCCGAAGAACGTCAGGTTAATGCTCTTATAACAGCAGGTGAAATCGGGAGGATAATTTCTGCAAAAGTTTCTTTGGCAGGTGCCGTTGCGGGGTGTCAAGCTGAATGCGGAGCTGCAGCTGCCATGGCAGCGGGAGCGGTTACACAACTTTTAGGCGGACCGCCAAAACAGGTCTTAAATGCGGTTGCACTTGCTTTAAAAAATATTTTGGGGTTGACTTGCGATCCTGTATGTGGGTTGGTGGAGGTTCCGTGTGTTAAAAGAAACCCGTTTATGGCGGTTATAGCTATGACGGCAAGTGAGCTTGCAATGTCTGGTGTTGAGTCTAAAATTCCTGTCGATGAGCTTGTTGATGCTATGGATCAAACAGGTCAGTTGATGTCACCTGCGTTGAAGGAAAGTTCCCTTGGCGGCCTTGCACGTACTAAAACTGCTCTTGAACTACAAAAAAGATTATTTACATAAAAACTACTATTATTAATCACCAAGTTGCGTTTTCTTTTTCTTTACCGCACAAATAAAGCGAAAGAAAATGCTGTTTTGTTTATGTGTTTATATATATTTATTAAAATGTAACAAAATGTAAAGTTTTTTAGACATTCGGGCAATTCTTCGTTAATTAAATACTTTATATATATAGATTATATTATGTAAACACGAGGAGTATAAATTATGTCAAACAGAATTGAAGCAACAAAACCTGTTGAATATGATAAAGGCGCCGTAGCGACTAACTATGCTGATGAAAATAAGATGAAGAAGATTAATTCTTTGTTTGCAGATCCGACGCAAAAGGTTGCTTTTACTTTGGATGGAAGTAATTCAATTTTTACACAACCTAGCCAGACTGCTGTTCAGGCTTAGTTTTACAAAAAAGTTTGTTTGATTTAAAATAGTCCCTGAAAAGGGACTATTTTATGCTTTTGACATCTGATATCGGAAATACAAATATTACTTTGGGACTTTTTGATGACGAGGCTTTGGTGGAGGAATTTCGCTTGGCATCTGACAAGGACTTGTCATTAGAAGAGTACGAAGTGCTTTTGAAGTCTTTATTCAAAGATTTCAAAATTGACGGTTGTATTGTTGGTTCTGTTGTTGAAGAATTAAACAAAAAATTTATGTCGGCTGTTAAAAATGTTTTTGGTGTTGAACCTTTGTTTTTGACAAACAAGATTAATACGGGTGTAAAAATAAAAACGGATTTCCCTGATGAGGTCGGCGCAGATAGAATAGCGAACGCTGCCGGTGCTTACGT
>CALVAZ010000054.1 GCA_944325675.1 Candidatus Gastranaerophilales bacterium | reverse complement strand
ACGGCTTTTGTTGTGGCAAGCCCGACGCCCTTTGCTCCGCCTGAGGCAAAATATCCGCAAGAGCAGCTTATAAGCGCAATTGTTCCGCCGAAAAACACTGCTTTCAAAAGGCTTACCCACAAATCTTTTAAATATATGCCTATCCATGCCGAATCAAAGTATGCCCTGTAACTTAATCCTGCGAACAAATCCGATGTCACCGCTCCCGCAATAATCCCCACCGCTGCAGCCAGTATGGTTACAAAAGGCATCATGATTATCCCTGACAAAATTCTCGGGACAAAAAGATGGCACACGGGGTCAACCTTCAAAACTTTTATGGCATCAATTTGTTCCGTAACCCGCATTGTGGCGATTTCTGAGGCTAAAGACGAGCCTATCATTGAGATTATTGCAAATCCTGACATTATAACAGCAACCTCTCGGACTATCAAAATAGACATCATCATCCCGATAAAATTCCCGCCGCCTTGTTTCACCATTTCCAGTGCAACTTGTGACGCTACAATGATTGATGTCATCCCAACTATGGTTAAGGTTATAGGTAATGAGCTGACTCCAAATCTTGAGCATTGATATATTAATTCTTTTCTGTCGATTTGTAACTTAAGCAAACATTTGAGGACGTGCAGACCGTTTTGGGTAATTTGTCCCAAGGTGTCTACAAAATCATAAAAGGTTTCGGAGGCTCCTTTAAAGATTTTGTATGTTGCAGATTGTTTAAGATATTTTTTTAACATCCCCATAAACTGATTATACAAAAAAACAGTCCACTATGTCAATTTTACTTGTCAAAGGGCTAGAACTATGATACAATTGTGCAATAAATAAGGAGGATATGCATGAATAGATTGACGAAATGCAACGGGGGGGGGCGTCTCCTTTAAGCCAACGTAGCCGTTGGATTCGCCCGATTAGATATTGGTCAAAATTAACAAATAATGGTTTAAAAAGAAGAAAAGGTTTTACATTAGCGGAAGTTCTTATAACTTTGGGAATAATAGGTGTAGTTGCTGCATTGACGATACCGACGCTTGTTGCTAATTATAGGAAAAAGCAAATTTTAGTAAATTTAAAAAATACTTATTCAATTATGTCAAATTGGGTAAAGCTTTCAGAAATTGATAATGGACCTATGAGTTCTTGGCCGACCGGTGAAAAAATGGATGTCAATGTTTTTTGGGTAAAATATATGTTGCCGTATTTTGCAAATGCTAGGCTTTGTTCATCGAAGGGTACCTGCGGTTATAAGGGTGATAATGTTAATCATGACACTGATTGGAGTTGTGGTGATAGTTGGGGCGTTTTTACAAGTGATACGAGATTATTGTTTATGTTAAAAAACGGTGTTGTCGTATTTATGCCCAGAAATTCTCAGGATGCTGAAGGTAATCCTCTTTATACCAATTTGGTTTATATTGATGTAAACGGTACTTCTGGCCCAAACAAATGCGGTGCTGATGTTTTTGTATTTTCAAGAGCTAACGGAACATTTAAACCTTATACACACAATAGCAAATCCTGTTACAATGATCCATACTACTGCGCAGATTTGATTATGAAAAACGGCTGGGAGTATCCGGAGGATTACCCGTATTAAAATTTCATGCTATAATCAGTGTATGATTGAGTTAATGATTTTGTACGTACTTTCCAAGCGTGAATTGACCATGTATTCGATTCACAAGTTTATTGACGAAAACTTCGGTGCTTTTTCAAAACCGAGTTTTGGTGCGATAAAGCCCGCGCTTGTAAGGTTGGAAAAAAACGGCTGCATTACTTCAAGAAAAATGATGTCCGATGGCGGCAAGCTGTCTGTTTTTTACACCATAACCAAAAACGGTTTGGAGGAATTGAGAAAACTTATTTTGGAAAAATTAAGCGAAAACCCGCTTCAATTCCTTTCAAATGCAAGGATTAAGCTCTGCTGTGCCTCTTATTTAAGCAAAGATGACTGCGCTGATTTGTTTTTTCACATAAAATCTCTTGCTATGCAGCACAAATTCAATGCCGAAAATATAATTAACGACGAATATAACCAGTTGAGTTTTTACCAAAGAATAATTTTGGATAATGCGATTTGCGAATATTCAAACTTCATAACCATATTAGAGGGGCTGGAGAAGGAAAATGCCGGCAATCGTTAACAGTGTTATTGAAAATTCCATAGCTCAGGAGTTGGAAATCGAATCAGGTGATGAAATTTTATCAATTGACGACAACAAAATGTCTGATATGATTGATTACAATTTCTTTTGTAAGGCTGAAAATTTGACGCTTGAGGTTAAGAAAAAAAACGGTGAAATCGAGGTTATAGAGCTTGAAAAAGACTATGATGAGGATTTGGGGATTGTTTTTGAAAGTGCTGTCTTTGACAGAGTCAAACCGTGCTTGAACCACTGTATTTTTTGCTTTGTAGACCAACAGCCAAAGGGCTTGAGAGAAACTTTGTACGTAAAAGATGACGATTACAGATTGTCTTATCTGCAAGGAACCTACATTACGCTTACAAATTTTACCGA
>CALVAZ010000053.1 GCA_944325675.1 Candidatus Gastranaerophilales bacterium | reverse complement strand
GATGTCAGAGAAATCACTCCCTTTGAGTTCGTATCCCATGACACAATTAAATAGCCGATATTTAGAGAGACCTTTAAAATATAATTCAGAGAATTTATCTTTTAAAGGTCTTTCTTTTAACGGTAGTGCGGATACAGTTGAAAAAAAACGTAAGCCCATAAATCCGACGCTTGTTTTACTTGGTGCGTTGGGAGTTATAGGTTTAGGATTAAGGTTTGTACCATCATATAAAAAGGTTGGAGAATTCAAGATTTCCGAATTGGAATCTTTCTTAGAAAAGCATGACAAATCTTTAAAACAGATAAGTGCTGAGTTAATTAATAATTTAAAAGAGTCAAAATTAGCAAAGAAGATGGTTGTTATAAACAAAGATAACCCGGATATTATAACCCTGAACAAAAAAACAATTCCACAGCTTATTTGGGATGGTTTGAAATATCCTTTCACGATATTGCCCGGGGATTTGTTAAATGGTTCTGTAGAATTAATCGGAAAGATGAAGCCATTCAAGAAATGGTCAGAAAATGTTTTATCGACTCCGTTTTTCAAAAATATAAGGCAGCGTTCAAAACTTGATGCTAAAGTGAATGCTTTGCAAGGTCTTTTTGAAACAAGAAAAGATTTGCTCTCAAAATTATCGAATGGTCAGCTCAACGAGGCTCAAGTTACGTCAGAATTATTCCAACGTTCCGTAAAAATGTTTGATACGCAAAAATACGGTGCGTATGATACAAAACACGAAAGAGCCTTAAACAGGCTTGTATCAGGTCTCCCACCAGCGATATTTTTGGCAAATGATGCATACAACCTGTCTCGCATGATGGATGATAATTCTAAAAAAGCTGAAAAAGAAAAGAAAACAAGGTTTAATCAGGAAACAACAAGAATTTTAACCAGCGGTTATTTAACTTTGATAACTTTAGGTGCGTTAAATAAATACATAAATAATTCAAAATTCGGCATAATGTTAATGACCGCATCGACGGTTCTTTTTACGGAAGCCTTTTCAAGACTTGCAAACGGAAAGCACATTAAACGCTTGACGCCGGATGAGGCCCGTGCGGAAAATGAAAAAAATAATGCACCGGAAAAAGAAATAAAGCCGGATACGTCCTTTAAAGCGAATAATGAAACACAAAAGCAGGAAAAATCCCAACAAAAGCCGTTATTAAGCTTTGATACCTTAATGAAAGCATCAGCTGTTGTTATTGCTGCAGGCTTTGGAATAAAAGGATTGAAGAAGTTTTCACCGGCTGTGCAAAAAATGTTCAATGTTGTTCAAGAACCGTTCCAAAATTTATACAAAAAGCTAACGATTATTTCGGATCACACGATAAGTCAGGAAAAATTTAATAAGATTATTGATGTTTTAAATGCTAATGGTTATGAAAATCTTGCATTAAAATACCAGAATATTGCCAAAAGTGTTACCGATGCAAACGGTATAATTCACTTGGGACAAAAGGATAAGCGTTACATAAAACCTGCAGTTAATTTTGTTATCGCACCGTTTAAGTTTGCCTTCAACACGGTTACGTTGCCATATAGATTGGCGGATAAGGCAGTAAAATTATTTGCGAAAAAACCGCAACCAGCGGCAAAAACCGTTGAGGAAATTTCAAAAGGTATCGCCAAAAAAGATTTGGAGGTATTAGCAAAGACGATTGAAAATATTGGTAAGAAGGCAGTAGAAAAAGGAATGACGCCTAAGAAGTTCCAATCATACGTAAATGATAATATATTAAAGGCATTTAATGTAACCACTATGTCCAACTTATCAAATGCTGAATTGTCAAATCTGGCAAAAACAGCCGCCTCTGCAGCAACAATTTGGTTTTTGATGACAGATAACTACAACATGGTAATGCTTAAGTCCAACGGTAATGATAAGGAAGGTGCTGAAACCAAATTCAAAGAACGTTTTGTGCAAGAAGGTTCAAGATTGTTCTACCAAACATTATTAATTGACTTATTTAACTCAACTTTCAGAAGTCAGTATAATGGTTCACTTGCCGGTATGAGTTGGGTAACTCTTATAGACACAACTCTTGGTGAAATTTTGACCAGAAAATCAGTGGGTATGCCGGTGGGATCTCATACCAGAGCGGAACTTGAGGCTATTGAAGCTAAACAGAACGAAGCAACAGGATTTTTAAAAGGTTATTATAACTTCATGCGGCGATTAACCGGTAAACGTTCAATAGAGTCTTACCATGTGAAAGATGAAAATAACAATATAAAAAATTCAACTATAGCAAGTGACAAACCTGAATTCCCCATAAATTTTACAAATAATAGTCCGGTATTCAATAGTATTATTAAAGGTTAATTTGCAAAAGCATATAGTTTTTGTTAAACTTTAAGTGTAATGTTTTATGCGAGTAATAAGTTCAAAATTATAATTGGTTCAATAATTGTTGGGGTATGTTTTTTAGTAGGTTTTTTGTTTGCTTACGTTTATCAACCTATGGAAAAAACTATGCAAATATATAGTCATGCAATGCAAGACTTTGCTAACAAAGATTACCAGAACTCATACTATTTATTTTCCCGAGTAAGTTTTTTATCGAAGTTAAAGCCGTACGCTATTTACCATCAGGCATTGTGTGCAAAAGAATTGGGTGATAAAAAGTCTGAAATGAAGCAGTATCAATTGTTGTTTAACAACTACCCCAAAAACATACTAAGCTTGAGAGCAAAATATTCAGCAGCACAGATGTTGATTGAAGATGAACCCAATCAGGCAAAAAGATATTTTGAACAGATAATGAAAGATAACCCTGAATCTGATTTTGCTATAGCTTCAGAATATTATTTGGGTAAAATTTTATTTGATAAATATAAAAATACTTCAAATATATTCCCTGCATCAGCAAAAGATGACATAGAAATGTCGTATAGACATTATTTAGAGAAGGCGCCTAATGGTCGTTTAGCGATGAATGCAGTTTCAAATTGGCTAAAATTAGACAAAGAAATTTCAAAAGACGATTATTTGTTAATGGCGAACAGTAGCTACCTATTTGAAGATTATTCCAAAACAAAGGATTTACTCGCCAATACGGATTTAAAGGATAGTTGGACCCTTGATGTAAAAAATTCATATCAATTAAAAAATTATGCTCGAGTAAAAGAGCTTGCAAGATATGGTCTGCAAAACTTTTCAGCCTACGTTGATGAAAAAAATATTTATGATGTTGTTGATATTTACCTTAAAATGTCAACTAATAAAAAAGACGATATTGATTTCTTGTACAATATTTCCAGTCCCAAAGGAAAGGATTATATATGGAGCTTAAAATGTCAAGCGGCTCAATCTAAATACCAAGCCGGGTGTTATAAACAGTTATATTTGAATTTTCCGAATGGCAAATTTGCACCCGAAGCGTTGACGGCATTATTTTTTGACCGTATTTGGGCTCGCGATTATGAGAATGCTGAAAAAATTGGAAAAGATTTCCTTAATAAATTCGAACAAGATTCTAACAGACCCATGGTCATGTTCTGGCTTGGCAAAATTGCTGAAAGAAGGAATGAATATGACGATTATATGAGTTATTACAAGAGTACGATAGCAAACTATCCGGATACTTATTACGCTTATCGTGCTTATCTTGCAATGAAACATATAAAGACATCAATTCTAAACGCATACATAAAAGAGCAGCCGGTAGAGTACCCTTATAAAAACATTTCTAAAAGTGATGTGATTTTCAAATTAGCAGAATTACATGACTACGATATACTAATGGAAATTACCAATGACGATTTTATAAAAAGCTGGATATATTACCAAAAAGGGGACTATTCACATTCCATGCTTGTTGCGCGCGATGCTATGGAAAAAATTTATCCAAAACCCGAAAGAACCGATTTACGTTGGCGCTTAGTTTATCCGATAGATTATTATGAAGAAATACAAAAATATGCAAAATCAACTGCTAACGACCCGACCTTAATGCTTGCTTTGGTTCGTGAAGAGAGTTATTTTAATCCTGATGCGCAAAGCGCTGTTGGCGCAAGAGGTTTGATGCAATTGATGCCGGCTACCGCAAAGGAAATCAGTGCGCATTACGGATATGGCATGACCGAAGAAAATGATTTATTCAAACCGGATCTGAATATTAAAATCGGGAATTCTTATTACGCACAACTGAGGAGCATGCTTAATAACTTGGATATTTCATCAATTGCAGCATATAATGGAGGAATTGGTTCAATAGGCAGGTGGCAGAAAAATATAAATTATGCTGATACAGACGAATTTGTCGAACAAATTCCATATTCTGAAACCAAAAATTACGTTAAAAAAGTTTTCAGAAGTTATTGGAATTACTTGAGAATTTATATTGACGAATAAGATATTAATATTTTACTCAATAAGAAAGGCAGATTATTAGCAATCTGCCTTTTACTATATTTATTATACATTTTTATAACATATTTTTTCTGATTTTTTCTTTAGCTTTGTCAATTTGTTTAATTCTTTTTTCAATAGCTCTGACCTGTTGATCAAGAGCCTTTCTTTCAGCCTTGATTAATTTGTATTGAGCATCTACATCAGAGTATTTTGCCTTGTAGTTAAGTAGCTCATTTCTAACGTCAACTTGTGCATTATCAAGCTCCAAAATTGCACTTTGCATCTTAGAGTTACCGGCAACTTCTTGCGGGTTAGTTGTTTGAGCCGGAGTAATAAATGTTGTATTATTTGTTCCGCCATAACTTGCGTCATCAAAGTTCAGAGGTGTAAATGCATTGCCATCAGCGAATGCGGCAGTAGAGCATGCCAATAATAATGCTAAAGAAAAAGCTGCATGTTTAACTGTTTTAATCATAATAAATCTCCTATTCTATTCAAATAACATAAATATTTATTATATATATTAATTCATGAGGCATGAAATAACAAATTTGTTAATATATATTAATAAAGGAATTTGTAAACATGTGAGGAACAAAATATGAAAAACCACGTCCAAATAATTGTGCATTAATTACAAATCAGAGAATATTAACATTTGTAAATGCCTAAAAACGGCCAATAGCTTAATTTTTTAAAAAAGAACAAAAAACTTAAAAAAATATAAAAAACATGTCTTGATTTTTAAATTTCTTTGGAATACTATATTTTATGTGCTCAGGCACAATGAACTTTTTAAAATAAATAGCAAAGTTAAGAAGTTTTAAGAAAAATAAAAAATATTTTAAAAAACCTCTTGACAAAAAAAATTGAAGTAATAAGATAATAGTTACCGCGAGAAGATAGCGGTTGAGGACGAAGGGATAACCGAAGTTCGAAGTGTGAAGAAAGGCATTAAATGATTTTGCACATCTGCCTGTTCTAGCTAGCCCCAAGCACTTAGCTTGTAGTCTGCAAAAACTTAAAGAAAACTACCTAAGAAATGGTGGCACTTCAAATGACCGAACATTGAAAACAGAATAGCTGAAAACTTGAATGCGAGCTAAGGGCGAACAGGCTTGCAGACCTGCAAGACTGTGCAGGCCCGTTAATAGCGAGCGTTCAATAATTGACGAAATTAATACTTGTTAATTCAACAAAAATGATTCTAAAACGCGAAGCGAAAGCCAAGCAATAAAAACAAAGTCGAGCAGTTCATATGCTAGCCGCATATGAACGATGGACATAAACTTTCTGACAATGGAGAGTTTGATCCTGGCTCAGGACGAACGCTGGCGGCGTGCTTCATACATGCAAGTCGAACGAGAAGCTGACTTCGGTCAGTGGAAAGTGGCGGACGGGTGAGTA
>CALVAZ010000052.1 GCA_944325675.1 Candidatus Gastranaerophilales bacterium | reverse complement strand
TAAGGACATTCTTGAAGAATCAAATGAGATACTTAATTTGTCCAAAAAACGCTACCAAAAAGGACAAACTTCTTTGACCAATTTAATTATTGTAGAACACTCTCATCAGGAATTGTTAAAGGAATTTCTTGACGCAATGAAAGAATATTATAACGCATACATTGCACTGCTTCAAGAATTAGGTTTGGATAATTTGACTATTGATATAGATCTTTAGGTTAATTTGGTAGGAGTTATTGATTTTTGTTTTCTCTAATAACTCTGCAAGGATTCCCAAAAGCGATGACATTTGCGGGTATATCTTTTGTAACGACACTTCCTGCGCCTATTACCGTATTATCGCCTATTGAAACACTGGACAAAACAGCAACATTCCCGCCAAACCAGACATTGTTGCCTACCTTGATAGGTTTTGCATATTCAAGTCCTTTGTTGCGTGTCTCCGTATCAAGAGGATGTTCAGGTGTGTAAAAGCCGCAGTTTGGACCTATGAACACATTATCACCAAATGTCACTTCCGCAACATCAAGGATTACTAAATTGTGGTTTGAATAAAAATTTTCTCCCAATTTTATATTGTATCCGTAATCACAGTAAAATGAAGGCTCAATTAAGAAATTTTTACCGGTTTTGCCCAAGAGTTCTTTCAATATTGATTGTTTCTTATCCTTGTCTGTTGGTGAAAGACTATTATATTCTTGGCACAAAGTTTTGGATTTAATACGTTCATCTAAAAGCGTTTTGTCGCTTGCATCATATAAAAGACCGTTTAACATTTTTTCTTTTTCGTTCATCTTGACCTCTTATTTAATCTTTTTCAATGAAGATAAGAAATTATTATTAACTATGTCGCCATCAACCTTGGTCAAAAACACTTGGCAGTCATTTTCATCAGCATCAATCGGCGGAAGCTGTTCAAGTTCTGAGGCGTAATAGTGTGAATCGTTCCTGCTGCTTAAAGGGATTCTGTTTGCAAGGCTGTTTAGTGAAAAGTTTCTTAAGAAACCTGCAAACCCTTTGCCTTTAGTGCTGAATTTTGTGTATATTCTTAAAATAGCATCTCCGTTTTCAATGTTATAGCGGCCTACGATGTAGCTGCTCAATTGTGGTGCTGAAGATTTTATCTTCAGCATTTCGACAACGTTATTTTTTAGATACAATTCACCGTTTATGTTGTCAAAATTACCTTCCGGAATGCTTATCATATCAGATAGAGTCGCAGGACTAATCATCGCTATTGGGTTTCTGAATACGGCAGCAAATTTCAAAATATATTCTATCAGACCTATTTTTTGAATTGTTCCGTCTTTTACCAGGAATTTAATTGACCCGTTTAACTTGAGTGAATCATCTGTATTCAAAGCTATTAAGCCGCTTGCTTTGCCTGAAATTTCCCTCGGCAAATTTAACAATGTGGTTGACATAAGATCTGAGTTGACGTCTTTTATTCCGAGTGTTATGTTATACAAATGTTTTTTTAAATCACAATAAACTTTTACGGAGGATATTCCCTCTGCTATGTCAAATCTGTTCGATTTTAATTCAAGAATGTTATTTTTATCTAAAGTTAGATTTGCCTTTAGATTTCCAAAATTTATATCTTTGTATTTCCCGTTATCAAGTCTTAGAATACATCTTTCAATTATTAAATTATTTACATCAAACGCTACTGCTTGTGTGTCGTTTTCCTCATTATAATTTTCATAGTCATAGTCGGTTGTTACGGTTTCAGGAGTTTGTTTTTTAACAGCATCTGTATTTTGTTGATTAAAAGATTTCATGACTCTTTCGATATCAATTTTATCAATGCCGAAATCAATATCTTTGATTATTATAGGATACTTTATAGCATTTGCGATTGTGCCTGAAAAGTCATATTTTGAACGCTTATACCAGCCTTCGGATTTTAAGTTTATGTAATCTCTATCGGTATAGAGTTCTCCGCTTTTAATGAATACACGTTGAGACGGAATTATGATTTTTTCGGCATTTAATTTACCTTTGATGACAGGATAGGTGCCATTATTCAACATTGCAAGATCGCCGTAAAAATTACCGCCTTTGAATAATTTTTGTCCTATTAGAACATTTAAAAATTCGCTCGGCAAAGGATTTGGAATATTAAAGCCTAAATCCATAACAAAAGGTATCGGGTTTGAAAAATCTATATTGCCGTTTAAGGTTAAAACGGGTTTTACTTTAGTGCCTTTTACGATTTCTGATGCGATGTAGTAATTTATGTCTTTGATATTCAAAATATTATTTTCAAAGTGCATATCAGCTTTAACCGCTCTATCGTAGCCGGTCGGAGTTAGTGATGCGCCATCAACCAAAATATCTTCACCCTTGGCTAATTTGGAAGCCCATATTACATCAATTTTGTTGTAGATAGATTTTACTATAATTCTTGTTCCTGCTTTGCCTATTATCTCAAACGGGAACCCGACAATTTTGGACAGATAATCTTTTGCAAACTCATTTGTTGCAACTGTATCTATAACCACTTCTGTATCGCATGATTTTGTGTAATCTTTTATTGTGCCGTTTAAAGTTGCTTTGTTACTTTTTTGAGAACCGTAAAATCCTTTAAAATCTTTTAGGGTTATGTCATTTGCTGTTACCAAAATTTTCCCTTGAGTTACTGTTATCGGGAGATTACCGACCGGAATAATTTTTAGTCCCATGTTGTTTAGTGTGATGGTGCCGTTTAAATCTTTTTTGGTTAGGTTAATGTCAAAGTCAAAATTGCCCTTCATGTCTTTAAAAAATACAAGCATCTCACTGCCGTTATTTATAAACAGGTTTGAACCTACAATCGCAATAATGTCATTGAGGTTGAACTTTTTAGCGGCAAGATTTACATTAAGTCCGTTTTTCCTTGAGGCTGTCGCATTTATGTGTACATCTGATTTGTTTACATTGAAAATACAGTCTTTTATAAGTAATTCTTTTTCTTTGATAATTACTTTGTTATCATCTTTTATTGAGAATTTTAAATTTTTACCTGATTTCTGTATGGTTGTGTCTATATTAAAATGTACAAAGCGCTCATATTTTTTTGTGTTATTGATAAACATGTCATTTGCTTCTAATTTTAAAAGTGTATCAGGTGCAATATTATATAGGATAATACTCTTCTTTAGTCCTAAAACAGAGTCATAAAAATCCAGTGACCAGTTTGATGGAGCGGGTTGTTCATTTTTCTCCTGAGCGGGCAGTGCTGCAAGAAGTTTGTTTACATCCGCAAATAGGTACTTTACCAAAAATTTATTAAGAATTATTCTTTGTTGAAAAATTTCTTTTAAACAGATTTGTGTATCAAGATCTTGTATATTTAGCAATTCTTCTCCGCTTTTTGTTGCTTTTATTTCGTGTGCTTTAAAAGAAATTTTTGTCGAAAGTCCTGTTTTTAAAACAGGATATTTCACGTATAAGTCTATTCCTGTGAGATTTTTAGCCTCTTTTTCTACAAAACTTATAAATTTTGTATTTGATACCAAAGAAGGTGCTACAAAACTGTATAAAATTACCAAAAGGCTTATCGTAAGTAAAATTAAACCTGAAATTCCAATTAATATTTTTTTTATCATTACATCTCCCTCAACAAAAATTATAGCATAATAAATTTTATGCTATTATTTAGTTATGAAAAAGTTTTTAATTTTATTATTTTGGGTTATTTTTTGCCAAGGGTTAGCTATTGTTTGTGCCGGGGATGATGTGTCCTTGGACAGTTTGGCTGTAAAAGTTTTTAAAGATGAAAATTTGTTTGGTATACAAGATTCTTCAGGTAATATACTTGTAAAACCAATCTATAAGAAAATGATTGTGCTGGGGAATTCTGCTTTTATAGTTCAAAAAGGCAGTAAATTTGGTCTGATTGATTGTAGTGGGAATATTTTAGTCCCCATAAAATATTCTCATGTTGAAAGAGTTTTGGGCAAATATTTGAAAGTCGGACGGGGCGGCAAATACGCTCTGTATGATGAGAATGGTCATGAAATTTTATCCCGTGAATATACTTCGATTGATTTGCTTTTTGGCGGTATGTTTTTGACTTGCAAAAATTTTAAATATGGTGTTGTGGATTCAAAAGGCAGGACTATTCTTGAAAATAAATTTGATGACATATATATGCCCAAGCCCAATATTATGAGAATAAGCTATAACGGGCAGTGGTATGAGATTGAGCAAATAAGAGGAGAAACACTTTCTTTGCCTGAAGACATACAAAATATCAAGGGTGATGAGAATTTTAAAATATCTGAGCTTATTACAAAACCCGGAACGGCTACCGGTTATTCGGTTGTTACTTTTACTGATTATTTATTGAAATTGTTCTCGTCAATTTCACCGGCTCATGAGCAGACTATTGATGAATTGATGTTTTCTCAAGGTGCTGAAACAGTTTCCATATTCATTAAGCTTACTTGGCTTCCTAAATATCCGTTTACGTATGCCAGAAACTACTTTAACACTGTCAGAACGCCTAATAACGGACCTTTATCCGATGTTAAGTATGAATTAAAAAGACAATTGCAATAAGGAGTTTATAAAATGAATAAAATTGAAATTTACACATCAGATACGTGTCCGTACTGCAGCAAAGCAAAGAAATTACTTAAAACTTTAGGTCTTGATTATACTGAATTTGACGTTTCAAATTCTTTTGATGAAATGGTTGATAATCTTGAAAAACGCTTTGGTATAAAGGTTATGACAATTCCTCAGATTATTATTAACGACAAACATATAGGCGGGTTTGATAATTTAGATAACCTTTATCGTACTGGGGAATTAACAAAATATTTGACTAACGAATAAAGTTTGTCATGATTTTAGGTTCAGTTTCAGGTGTTTTAATCCCTGCATTTTTGCCAGCCTCAATACATTTTAAAATCCACGCCATATTTTCGCCAAGTGTCCTCATTATCTGCAAGCCTTCCTTGTCTTGCAAAACTTCTTCAGGCGTGTTGCCATGAACCATGTTCCAATAATTTGAAGAAATAACAGGCATTTTGTTTATAGTAAAGTGTTTGGTTATGGCATCAATTGATGCGGTTGTACCGGCACGTCTTGCTGAAACCACCGCAGCTCCCGGTTTGAATGCAAATGCACTTGAGCCTGCGTAGAAAAGCCGGTCTAAAAAGGACAACAATCTTCCGCTTGGATGAGCATAATATACCGGTGAGCCGAATATAAACCCGTCTGAGTTTTTTGCTTTTTCTATTACTTCATTTACCATATCATCGTTATAGACGCATTTCCCTTCGTTTTGGCGACAATAACGGCAACCGGTACAATCCCTTATCGGTGTGCTTCCTAGCTGTATTATTTCAGTTTCAATATTTTCTCTATTCAAAATTTTAGCAACTTCACTTAATGCAGTGTGTGTACAGCCTTGTTTTTTATTGCTGCCGTTAATTAATAAAACTTTCATTATTATCTCCTGTTTATTACTGTTTGCATTATAGCACTTTAAAATGAATTTTGAAACAAATGTTTGAGTCTTGCTGTTAAAGCTGTCTAAAAAAAAAGAGCCTTTAAAAAGGCTCGTTGGAATTAAGAATAGCTGGAAGTATGAAAAAGATTTAATTATATTAAACCCTTTATAAGTCTAATAAACAATTACCCATGTATCCAATAATTTGTCTAAAATTAGGACCGGTAGAGTGTACATTAAGGTAATGTTCATAATTTGAATGCTTTTTATAATTTTTTTATGAACAAATATTTTGAAAAACCACACGCTGATAAATTATTAATTGTTTTGTCTATATCTTTACTAAGTTTAATTTTTTATATTTCAGTAAAAATGTTGACAAACACATATATCACAATACAATTTGATGAATTGGCACCTTTTGAAAAGAGTATGCCTGTCTATTACAAAGGTTTTAAAGTAGGAAGAACAAGAAGTATTAAACCGAGTAAAGATTTCAAAAAGACATTTGTTGAGGTGGTTATTGATTATAAAGACTTAAAATTACCCAAAAATACTGTGGCTTGGGTTAAAAAGATAGATAAAGGTGAAAATGGAGGCCGTTTTGACTATATAGAGCTCAAATATCCGGAGGCTCCTTCAATTTATTATCTGAAAACAGGCTCATACATTGACGGTAGGACTTCTCTCGATTGGAATACTCTATTTTCTCAGCAGGCAGATAAAGGGAATTTGGATGATATTAGCGAGGGTGTTGGCGGCCTTATAGCCAGTTTGAAAGATACAAGTGACTCACTTAATTCTATATTCCAAACTGTTAATGAGATATTGGTTGAAAACAAATCTAATATTATGGCTTCGACATCGAATTTGTCAAAGACTACGAATAATTTGCGTGAGGTTTCAGCAAAGATTAATAACTCAATATCTCAAGATGGAATGAATAACACAACATCAAGTGCAGAAGGTACTTTTGAAAATGTAGAAGGTGCGACAAAAAATCTTGAAGAGGTAAGTGCAAATTTAAATCAAATGATGCCGTATATTGATGCTACCATAATGGATATAAATTCCACAATGTGCAACGTTAATCAAATTTCAAAAGGTATATTAGAAACATTACAAAAACGTATGGGATTGATGAAATTGTTAATTGGTAAACCCGTAAGTAAGAAAAAATGCTGTCCGTAACTTTTTGTGTTATGCTAAGTTTATGGATATATTAATTAACCCGATTGTGGTATCAGTTGTTCTATTGTGTATGCTGTGTCTTTGCAGGATAAATGTTTTGCTTGCGCTTATGATTTCAGCAATAGTTGCTGGAGTCGTCGGGCATATACCTGTTGCGGAAATTATGAATACATTCATAAATGGCATGGGTGGAAATTCAGAAACAGCATTGAGTTATATTCTGCTGGGTGCATTTGCTGCTTCCATGACTCATACAGGGTTGGCACCTTTGCTTGCACAAAAGATTGGAAGGTTTATAAAATCAAATAAGTATATGCTTATTGCTATATTGACGGGTATCGCAATACTTTCTCAAAATCTTATTCCTGTGCATATAGCTTTTATTCCGATTCTTATACCGCCTTTGTTGCATATAATGAATAAATTGCAAATTGATAGGCGAGCAGTGGCTTGCGCTCTTGCTTACGGTTTAAAGATGCCTTATATAGTAATCCCTGCGGGATTTGGGCTTATATTTCAAGGACTTTTGGCGGATAATTTGACTCAAAACGGATTGACCGTTGCAAAAGGAGATATTTGGCATTACACTTGGTTTTTGGGTATAGCTATGACAGTCGGGCTTTTGGTTGCGGTTTTTGTTTCATATAGAAAGCCAAGAATTTATAAGGATTTGAAAATCGCAGAGGTTGTTGGGGCAGAAGATTGTGAAAAATTTAATAAAAATCATTATATAACCCTTTTTGCAGCCTTTGCTACATTGGTTGTGCAACTTTGGACAAATTCTCTGCCTTTGGGTGCTTTGGTAGGTTTGGGCATAATTTTTGGCACCAAGGCTATTGATCATGACAAGATGGATAAACTTATCAACGAAGGTGTAGGTATGATGGGTTATGTCGCTTTTGTTATGCTTGTTGCTGCGGGATTTGCTATGGTATTAAAGTCAACCGGCGGGGTTGAGTCTTTGGTGGCTGCTATTACTCCGTTTATGGCAGGTAGTAAAGTTATTGCAGCTTTACTAATGCTAGTAGTTGGGTTGTTTGTTACTATGGGGATTGGAACTTCTTTTGGAACTATACCAATTTTAGCTGTTTTGTATGTACCGGTTTGTGTGAGTTTAGGTTTTAGCATACCTTCTACTATAATTGTTATAGCTGCTGCGGCGGCGTTAGGGGATGCGGGCTCTCCGGCCTCTGATACTACGCTCGGACCGACTGCCGGTTTGAATGCTGATGGTCAGCATAATCACATTTGGGATACTTGTGTGCCTACTTTTTTGCATTACAATATTCCGTTAATCTTGTTTGCGGTATTGTCTGTTATTATTTTTTAAACAGTGGTAAAAAAATACTGTTTGTGTTACAATGACCGAAAAGGAGTTTTGATATGTTAGAAAAATTGGAAAAGTTTCAGTTGGTTTGTTTATCTTTAGTTTTGGCTTTTGGTTTATTTTTTGCAACCAAATATGCCGTAAATTCTCTTTCAAGAGAAGGGATTTCAGTTACAGGGTCTGCGTATGAAATCGTAAAATCCGATTCCGGAAAACTTACTTTTGACATAAACGTTCAAGCTAAAACAAAGGCTGAAGCGTACAATATAATGAAAAAACAATTGCCTGTCGTTAAAGATTATTTAGTGCAAAAAGGTATAGCGGCTGAAAATATTGAAGTTAAAACTTATAACGGTTACTATACTTATAAATACAATAACGTTACCAGAAGTTACACAAATGAAGTTGATTATTTTAAACTTTCACAGCCTATGGAAGTTTCATCCGAAGATGTCAATAAAATAAAAGAGCTTTCAATCGATATTCAAAGTCTGTTAGATCAGGGAATTGATATCGGCGTAAATCAGGCTTCATATTTCTATTCAAAATTACCGGAATTAAAGGTAAAATTACTCGGAGAAGCTACAACTGATGCAAAAGACAGAGCCTCTACAATGTTAAAGGCTACAAATAATAAAGTCGGTAAAATCCAATCTGTTAAGATGGGAGTCTTCCAAATAACTGATGTTGATTCCACAAGTGTTTCTGATATGGGTATAAATGATACTTCAACCATTGATAAAAAGGTTACCGCTGTGGCAAATGTAGTATTTAAAATTAAATAGACAACGGAGGAATTTATGAAAAAAATATTATTTTTAACAGGTGTACTTTTTTTGTCTGTGAGTTTCGTTTACTCTTATCCGGCTTTTGATGTAAGTCCGGCTGCATCTCCGTTGCAATTTATTCAACAGCAGAATTTTCAAAAGATGGAATACAATGATTATAGGCAGTTCAAAGACGCTTATGACAATCCTGTTGAGAGTCGAAACGATTCTCCTGAACAACTACAATCTGAATTTGAAATCAAGAACCTCAAAAAGCCTGCAAAAATTCAACTGGGTCAACCTAAAGAAGATTCTGATATGCAACTTATTCAAGACAATGGTCAAGTAAGAATTAAGCGCGTTGATGATTAGTTGCTTTCTCCGGCTCTATATCCGCATAGGACATATATAGGTGGTAATAAAGGGCCGACAGGCAGATTTTTAAATGCAGGAATGTCTGTAATTGCAAGTGTTCCTACCGCATCATCAATATTTGCAAGAGAATCCTTCATTGAAAGTTTTCTGTCAGGAACTTTATCCTTTGGATCACAAATAAAGTTTGATAGTTTCGCTGCTGCAAACATTCCACCAATCAGACCTACTAAAATTGAACCGATTTTGCCGTAGCTATTATTTAAAGGCTTTATTTTACTTGTCATTTTTGTCAATCCGACTACAACAGCCGGTGGGATGGCAGCATTCATAAATTGAAATATACCTTCATTTAGTTTTTGTTTTCTGTCATATCTGTCGGAATTAATCATTCCGCCTGCTACGCCGCCAATTATACTTCCTGCACTTACTCCTACAATCTCTTTTAATCCGTAATGCATTTTTAAGAAGTTAGTTTTTTGTTTTTTAGCGAATATTGCAAGTGGTATTGCTGTGCCTATAATAGCACCGGCAAGTGCGCGAATAGACTCCTGAGTTTCGTTTTTTCTTGTTTTGTGGTATCTGTACGAAATATAACTGTTTTTATTTTTACTGTTACTGGAAAACGAATTTAAAGTTTTATATCTAATGTTAGGGTTGATTTCTTGTATCATTTCTAAGTCCGGTTTTATTATACTACAAGTTTAACACAAAATATACAAAAACATCGCCAAAAAGTTTATTAGTTACAGATATACTTATAAGATTGTTACATTTATAGGTTATATTAAAATTTTTATTTAAAAAATTTGTCCCAATTTAAAATGTTATTGTGTAAAATTTTGTTAAGCAAGAGCAAAAAAAATTGTTTTTTAATTATTATATTTATTGCATCTTAGTGTAGAAAAGGAGTGAAATATGATAAAAGCCATCCGAGGGTATAATCCGAGTTTTGAAGCTGCGCAGGTTAATATTTTGGCGACATCTGATAATCACGGAAATTTTTTGAGCTGGCCAATGCTTGCACAAACAGTTCAGAATAACCGTAAAGATATATTTGTAAAATCAGAAGATGACAGTACATTAAACATTTTTGCTGTTGCTGGTGATTGGTTTATTAATCCATCAAAAAAAGGTTTTATTACAAATCCTAAAACTACGAATGGTATTTTGCAATACCAGTTTCTTACTAATTTTATAAATTTTGTACAAAAGCAAGCAGGTAGAGATGCTAATTTTGATACAGTGTTTACAATGGGAAATCACGATTTAGATGCAGGTGATGCATTCATATATAAGGTTATGAAAAGACCTAATATGAAAACATTGGTTACAAATGTGGATATTGAAAATTCTCCCGGAATTCAAAAAATGATGGACAAAACCAGCAATGTAACCAAATCTCATGTTTACAGTATTCCGGATGACAAGGATCCTAACATGGTTCATAAGGTTTTGTTGATGGGTGTCACAATTCCAAGTATGAAATTTTATAATCCCGGATTGTTGAAGCAAATGAGTTTTTTTGATGATTGTAACAAGAAAGATGCCAATTTAACAGAAGCTGATTTGCAAAATACGTTTAAGGTTGTTAAAGAAGAAGTTGAAAAGTTCAAAAAGGAAAATCCAAAAGGTGCTGTTGTTTTAATGTCACACACGGGTGCTACTATATCTAAGATGATAAGAAAACATGTTCCTGATATTGACGTTATATTGAACGGACACGATCATAAGAATTTAACATCGATGAAAGAACAGACAAATATTGATTCTTTAGGTAAAGACAACGAGATTATAAAAGCATTAAATTTGAGATTTGATGACGATGGTGACTTGGAAAAGGAAGTTAATACGTATTTTGCTAAAACCACTTCCAAAGTAGATTTTGATAAAAATCCTCTAAGAATCCTGCTTTATAAGCTTTTGTCAGAAGACTTAAAACCGCTTGTAAGTTTAACTGATATTTCGGGAAATGAAGCCGAATTGGTATATAACGAAAAAGATATAAGATGCAAAAACAGTTACCTTGCGAATTGGTTGACAAGTGCAGTAAAACGTACTGTAAGAGATATTTGTCAGGATAAAGATGTGATTGTCGGAATTCAATCTTCAATTATTCGCGGTGGCTTAAAGAACGGTTCAAATAATTTGGATATAATGAAAATATTTGACGGTGTAAGTGAAGACCTTTCCAATGTACAAATTGGTTCTGTCCAAGGAAATGAATTGGTTGGTTTGATAGTTGAAAATATCAAGGGTAACCTGAAAGATCCAAAGAGAAATACCATTATTCAATGGTCAGATATACAGGTTAACAGAACTTTGATTTCAGAGATTTTATCAGGTGATTCTAACAAATCGTTAGATTCAGCTATAAAAGTCAGAGATGATGCGACAAATGAGTTTCGCCCGATTGATTTGAATAAGCGATACAAAATAGCTATCGGTGAAAAATTCCTTGTTAAAAATGATATTGAATGGCCCGGTAAAATTCGCGATAGATTTACTTCACTAAACGAAACGTATGACAGGCTTTTAAGAAGTTATATAGCATCAGATGATATAAATTATCAATTAAAAGTTACTCAAAAAACCAAAGAAAACCGTATATTATAGTATAATTTAACCAATTTCAGGGACCTTGTAGTCTGATTTAGGAACATTGTTTTCGTCTCGCGTGACTGGTTTTGGTGTGACAGTCGGGTATATTTTTTGGGGTTCTTGGGGTTTAACGTTTTCTTTAACGGGAGTAATCTGTACAGGCGTTTTAAAATCTTCTTTCTTGGCTTTATTGTAAGAAAGCACCAAAAAGCACAAGATTGAAAGTAGTATTAGGCTAATAACAATACATAACATTTTTATAATAGTTTGGACATTAGTATTCATAGATTCTCCTGTTAAAAAATGTCGGAGAAGGGGCTCGAACCCTCATGAATTTCTTCATACGCACCTGAAACGTACGTGTCTACCATTCCACCACTCCGACAGGTTCTATTTCATTATAATACAAAAAACAGATTATTTGTATAAGTTTTGTAGAATTTATACAAATGAATGCAATAATTTGTAAATGTTTATGAAAATAAATATTATTAAAGCATATTTTATAGTATAATCTTGGTGGAGTTGTGTTTTTGATGAAAAAAAAGCTGAGTATAAGATTTATAATTGTTTCAGTTGTTTTGTTGGCAGGTATTATGACAGTTTTGTTATGTGCGGTTGAGCCTAAAATGCACAAGCCTTTTCAAATAAATATATTGGAATACATCATAAAAATAAATTCTGATGGGAGTATTGAATCTACAAAAAGCATCACGACACAGTCAGTTCAAGAGGTGCAAAAATGAGAAGATTAGCTGTATTAATGTTGGCCGTGTTTTATTTGCTTTCATCTAATTTATGTTTTGCGTTTAGTGAAATGTATTATTTAAAAAATGTTGATTATCCGACAGTTTCAACTTTGGTAAAAAATACTTTAACCGAAAAAAATTACGGAATTAAAAAGGAAAGTCCTTATTTTGCAACTCTGAATGATAACCGTGATGAATATGTTGTTGTGATCCTTCAGCCAAATGGACAGGATATGTACTATTATGTTCAGGCAGATGATAGCGGAAAGAGCTTTAATAAAGAGTTCTTGAAAGCTTTAAAAAAGCAAAATATTGCATATGATGAATACAATAACACAACCTATATGGATTATTTTTCAGAATTAGCAAAAAAAACTATTTCAGGAGAAAAGACGGTATATTCTTTTGACCAAGTTGCCGGTAGTGGAATATCTTCGTCCCCTGCAAAGACATCACTATCAAATCCAAAAGTATTGCAAGGTACTGTTAAAAAAGTCGGCAAAGGCTCGGCTATGGACATTTATTTGCAGCATGCGATAAATACCGCAACGGCTAATGAAGGTGACAGTGTAACGGCTGTTTTGAAAAATAATTGGGTTGCGGATTCATATATGATTGCACCTCAGGGGAGTCTATTATATGGCAATCTTACAAAGGCAGAGCATGCAAAAATGGGTATGCGAAACGGATATGTCCAGATTGATTTCAATAAACTTATAACTCCTGATGGTAAAACATATAACCTTGTAACGCAAAAGATTGATTTTGAAGTTACAAATGAAGGAAAAGTTAAATCATCAATAACAAAAGTAGCAACTGCAACGGCTTTAGGTGCTCTTGTAGGATTGGGTTTGGCGCTTTTGACAGGCGATAGCAAAGGTGCAAGTGCTGCAATAGGTGCAGGGGTTGCAGGTGGAGTTGTTCTTGTGTCATCTGTGGCAGCCAAAGGAGTTGATGCTGAAATACCGTCTTATACAGAGCTGCAGGTGGTTGTTGATGAGGATATAAAAGCTGTTGTTAACTATTAAAAGGAAACGCGTATGAATAAAAGATTGATAATTATAGGTTTTTTAATACTGATTATTAGTGTGGTAGGCAAATTGCTGTTTTCTGCAATAAAAAATATAAAATTGGATGAATTTCATCCGGCAGCGGTTATTTTTGTCATAGATTCATCGGCATCAAATCAACAGATGCTTGACGAGGAAATAAAATATCTCCGTTCAATTTGTACAGTTTTGGATCCTGAGGATGTTATAAAAATTCTTAGAGTATCTGAAAGTTCTTATTTAATATATGAAGGTGCCCCGACTGACGGCTCTACAATAAATGATGCCCTAAAAGAGTTCACCAAGTTTGACGCATCCGATTACGGAACAGCTTATGGTGAAGCTCTTAAAAAAGCTTTTGATCATGCTTTAACAATGAAAAAGGAAGGTTATGTGCCATCAATCGTTGTTATAGGTGATTTGGAAAATGAAGGCGATATAGCTAAGCAAATTAATTGGGACACTTTGCCTCAAAGTGTTGAAAATGTTAAAAATTATGTGCCTGAGATTTCAATGCTTTTTGCTTATGCCCATCCTGAAAAATTGGATTTGGTTAAAACAAAATTAACTCCGGTTTTGGGTGAAAAAAAACTTATTGTGGTCAACGAGCAGACGGCCTCAAAATCTCAACGTAAACTTTTAGAAGCAATCGGAAGATAGGAGAAACAGATGACTTTTACCATAACTACTAAAAATATTGAAAAAACATTTGCAGATAAGGAACTTGTCAATATATCATCAAAAGACGGTTATGATTGTAAGATTGACTTAGGTTTTGATTTTATGCTTACAATAGAATTTAATAAAGACACAAACAGGTATGCTGTTTTGAACCAGTTTAATTGTCAGAATTTCTTGTTCAAGGGGCAACCGCTGCCTCAGAGACTTGATATTGATAAAGTTTGCAAAATTATGGTTAAAGATTCAGATGAGTTTATAAGTATAAAAGTTAATTCCGATGCCGCTGTTACAAAAATTGCTCCGGAGAATTTGACGGAAGATGATTTGAGAGATTTGTATGGAAGCGATGTAAACGCTTCTGCAAAGCTGAAAATTGAAAAAAGAAAAGCTGAATTGGAAGATGCTCGTGTAGCAATAACAAAGAAGGTTGCATATTCAATAAATGATCTGAAAAGCAGAATTTCAATGAATTCAAAAGCCGGAATTGTTATGCATATTGCGCTTTTTGTTGCTTCGGTTGTTCTGGCATTTGGGGTAGCTAATTATTTGACAGGCTTATCATTAAAAGATGCGGGAAGTATTATTCAAATGCCTGTTAATATGAAGATTGTCTTGATGTATTCTCTGATAATTTATGGTGTCGGACTTATAACAAAACAGGGAATTTATTTGTATTTGCAGGACAAAATTGCCGAAGTATCTTTGGCAAATAGGGCTGCAGAAAAGATTATGTTAGTCTTGGCTGTTTTGTTTTATGCTGCTATTTATTTAATAAACTTACTTTACTATATTTCTCCGGGTTCAATGACATTTTTTGCGATATTTATGTCATTATTCTTTACCGGCACCTGCAGCGTGCTCGCTGTTGCGTGCGGATATTTCAAGAGTGCTAAAATAGAACTGTCAAAAGAATTGAGTCAATATGAATATCGCGAGGATTTTGAAATAGTTGTTAAAGAATACCAGCAATGGATAGAACGTTATATAAATAATTTAAGTAACTCAAAAATCCGAAATATTAAAGATAAATTGTTTATGCTGCAGCTAAAATCTGTCGGTGAGATTTGTTTGGGGATTTTAACGGCACCTTTCTTGGCCTATGGTGTTTCCAATACTTTGGCGATGTGTTTTCCTGAAGCGGCAGGTTGGATAAGAATTTCAGGATTAAGATTTTCTCCCGTATTTTTGGTGCTTGCTACATTTATGATTATATTTGCATTCTTTGCATTTGTAAATGCGTTTTTCTGTAACAAAAAAATTCAAGCATCAAATGTTTTGAAAAATGACGGTTTTAGTAATTATTTTAAACACGGGGTGGAAATATACGGGCTTCAAGGAATAAAAAAGCTTGATGTTGATATGCAGCGTTCATTTATTATAGGTTTATGTATAATATTTATTGAATTTTCGATGAATATTTCATACTTTATGCAGGAAATGGGCGGTGATTTAGGCGGTATGTTTTTAAGTTCCGTTGCGGCTATGGTGCCAACAGCATTGTTGATAGCTGAAACATATATGCTGAGTCAGACAAAATTTGATATGTATGCATGTGATGAATTGTTAGCTAAGTTGGACAGAGATTGATTTTGTATAAAATATTTTTAAGTATATTAGCAGGAATAATTTTTGTTGTATCTGTTTGCATTAGTTTTCTAAAACCGCAAATGCATAAGCCTCTTATGCTTTATAATTCCGACTATCAAATTGAGGTTAAGGAAGAAAATGTTAAAGTCAATGAAGATATCCCTCAAAAAACTAATACTCCAAAAGTTACCGCTAAAGTAACAACTAAAGTGACTTATAATTCAAATACTCCAAAAACAATTGAGCCAAAAAATGAAACTGTTGTTGTAAAAAATACTCAAAATCCTCTTTTAAATCTTTTAAAAGAAGATGCAAAAACCTCAACTGTTACTCAAACTTCTGAAGTTAAAAACGAATTAACACCGGTCGTAAAAACACTTACAGAAGAAGAAAAAGCACGTCAAGAAGAAATTTTGTGGAATGAGTGGCGTTCAAATTTACAAAACAGCATAATGCAGGATGTAAGGCTTCCGATAGTTCCTGAAGGTACAATTTTTAAGTTTTCGTTTAATGTTGATAAGTATGGTAAAATAACTAATGTACAAACATGGTCACTGTCACCTGCTTATAATCCTTATGCAATTCAATACATAGCACCGGTTATAAGAAGTTATCAAGGACATGATATTTTGAATTTCCCGGCCGGTTCAAATCGTTTTAGTACTTTAGTCGAGGGCGGTTGGCGAATTTCCAAAACAACCAAATACAGTACACCTGAAGATTTTAGTGATACGGAAAAGATATTGAACAGGTATTAAAACATGTATAAGTGTAAAGATTGCGGACAAGAATATAAAACTAAACCCGACTATTGTGACTGCGGAAATAATACTTTTGATGAAATAATTCCGCAGGAAAGCCAAACAAAAAAAACAAATAAAACTGTATATGAGTATAATAAAGTGCCAAAAACAGGGGACAAGCGCGGGGAGATTTTTTCTTGGATTATATTTTCACTTTGCATTATTTTGTCTGTTCTTTCGTTAATTTTTATCGGGCGCGGT
>CALVAZ010000051.1 GCA_944325675.1 Candidatus Gastranaerophilales bacterium | reverse complement strand
CGTCCACTGCGGCGGTTATAATTTCAATATCAGGGTAATGTTTGTGAATATTTTCTATACCTTGAGGTGCTGCAATTATACAAATTACTTTTATATTATCTATAGGAATACCTTTATCTGCGTATAGCTTTATGGCTTCGATGAGGGAATTTCCTGTTGCAAGCATCGGGTCTGTTATATATATATAAAATTTTTCAGGGTTTGGGGCTTCCATTGGAACTTTGTTATAGTACCAAACCGGTTTTAAAGTTTCTTCATCTCTATACATACCGATGTGTCTTATACAGGCTTGAGGTAAAATATCAATCGCTTCATCTGTAAATATAAGTCCAGCTCTGAGAATTGGAGATATTATAAGATTTATATTAGGATCAACAGTTTTTGCTTTAAAAGTTGCAAGAGGAGTTGTGACTTCTTTTTCTACAAGAGGAAGATTTTTAGCTGCTTCATATAATAAACATCTTGTAATTTTCCGGGTTGCAATTCTAACACCTTGACTGTCAGTATTTTTATCACGCATAGTGCATAAATTCAAAAGAACGACAGGATTATTAATTATTCTGACTTTGTTCATGCTTCCACTCCTTAACTTTGTTTTGAAAATTGTTTCTATTCTTAATTACATTGTTCACAAAATCATCTGTCTGTTTTATGCCTTTTTCAATATCTTCAGATTTGACACGTAATTGCTCTGTGGTAGAATCCACAAATTGCATTTCATTGGCAAAATGGGAAATTTTTATTGCAATTGAGTCTATTTTATCGAACATGTCGTTTAAAAGTCCCATGGAATCATGTAGTCTTTTAGGATTTTGGATTACAATAAGTCTTTCGCTATGATCATTTTCTGAAGGTGGATACAATTCAAGACTCTTTGAACCGCCAAGTCCGTTGAATTCGACTGTTGCGATAACTCCTTTTGGCAGCTTCAAATCTTTATCTGTTATTACAAACCTCAAATAAACATTGTTACTGAGAAGTTTTATATTCTTTATATATCCAACCTGAACTCCCATATATCTTACAGGTGAGCCTACAATCATACCGTCAACATCCGGCATAAATATTTGATAGCTTGGTAATTCTTTAAATTTTTGATACCTATAAAAACGAAAGCCAAATATGCAGATACCTAAAACGATAAACCAAATCAAAAATTCTATCCAAGAAAATACTCTTATATTATCTTTGAAGTTCATAACTCTATTATACATGGAAAACAAGAGTTTTTACCCCCTTGCCAAAAAATTTTTTGTATTATAATATTATAGCTAAGAATGTGAGGATTTATAAATGGAACAAATAATTAAAGTAGCATGGGATTTGAACGAAAATACAGAAAACAGATACCAGCTTGTGTATGAAATAGCTGAACTTGCTAAAAAATTGGTGGATGAAAACCAAGCAAAAAAAGCTCGTGAAGATTTTGGTTTTGAGGAAAATTACGAAACAGGATATAAAAAGGAAAATCCTGTTGAGCATGCTATTATGGTTAAGGCTTCAGAAGCCGATGATAACCGTTTAGTTGGTTAATATTTCAAAAGGCACAAACTTATTAAAGTGTTTGTGCTTTTTTGTGTGAATTTCAGGGGTATGTTAAAAATGGAAAATACTATTGAGTTTATTAAAAGCAAGATAAATGGTTTTGTACCTGAAGTTGGCATGATTTTGGGTTCCGGGCTTGGTGAATTTGCAGATGAGTACTGTGACATTGCTATTCCGTATTCAGAAATTCCTGGTTTTATAAAATCAAATGTTGCAGGACATAAAGGCAGGCTTGTATTTTCAGAAATTGACGGCAAAAAGGTAGTAATGATGCAGGGTAGAAATCATTATTATGAAGGCCATTCTATGTCTGAGATTACATATCCTGTAAAGATTATGAAAAAGCTTGGAGTTAAAACTCTTATTTTGACTAACGCTGCGGGGGCTGTTAATGAAAGTTTCAGGCCTGCTGATCTGATGATTATAACTGACCATATTAATTTCATGGGAACAAATCCACTTATAGGTCCGAATGATGACTCTTTGGGTGAAAGATTTCCTGATATGAGTGAAATTTATAAAAAAGATTTGGTTAAACTCGCAGAAAAATGTGCGGAAAGACTTTATATAGATATTCAAAAAGGGGTTTATTTCGCCTCATCCGGCCCAAGTTATGAAACACCGGCAGAAATTAATATGGCAAGGATTATGGGTGCAGATGCTGTTGGGATGTCAACGGTTCCGGAGGCAATCGTTGCAAATTATTGCGGAATGAATGTAATTGGCATAAGCTGTATATCAAATGCTGCAAGCGGAGTTTCTGATGTAAAACTTTCCCATTCGGAGGTTATTGAAACTACCGATAAAGCTAAAAACAGATTTAAATCGCTTGTTTTGGAAATATTGAAAGCTCTCTAAGTATATCTGATGACTATTTATATATAATTGTAAAAAAAAGTTAAATTAATAACAAAAAAACTTGCTTTTTGGTTTTAGTAGAGAGAGAATTAGTTCAATGGGTGGAGGACGATGAAGGTAGACAAAACTCAATTTTACAGTGGTAATAAGCGACATCTGAAGGATTCGATGTCAGAGAAATCACTCCCTTTGAGTTCGTATCCCATGACACAATTAAATAGCCGATATTTAGAGAGACCTTTAAAATATAATTCAGAGAATTTATCTTTTAAAGGTCTTTCTTTTAACGGTAGT
>CALVAZ010000050.1 GCA_944325675.1 Candidatus Gastranaerophilales bacterium | reverse complement strand
ACGCCTGCAATAAGCCCCATTCCAAACATAAATGATTTATTTTTGCTCATCTCGTGTACCTCGACTTTCTTATTTTTCGTTATCATAACATATTTTTTTATGAATTACAAGCGGCACCTTTGTCCCAGCAGTCCTTTAAGGCGGCTGCAAATTGGACGGCAGAAACACACTTTCGACTTTTTCCTTTTAAAATAAACAACAAGGAATAAAGTAAAACATTTTTTATTATGGAAATTGTGTACTGCTGCTTTTTGATTTCTGCGTATTTACACAGTGCATGCACACCCATAACAAGTTTTGCCACAGATTCCTTTAAAGCATCAAGGGCTTTTTTTATCTCAGGACGAATTTCAACAATTTTATCAGAAAGCATACGGACCTTTTTGTCCAATTTGTTAATCTGACAAATTAATGTTGTTGCGATTATCAACTCCGCTATTAAAACTATCGCGATTAGTAAGTACATTTTTTCTGCTTTTGTATTATTATAATGAAAGTATAGGATAATTCCGTTTAAATTGGAATACACTCATAGGACTATTTATGATTAAAAAGACAAAATTTTACACAGCTTTGGCTATATCAAAACTTTCATTTTTAGGGCTTAAAATACTTCAAAGACCGGCCACATCGTACGCCGGCTACATTGCCCTGAAAATTTGTCCGGACTTTTTAAGATTTTCTAAAAAATACATAACAAAAAACTTTATCAATATAACAGGCACGAACGGCAAAACAACGACTTCAGGGCTTATCGCACACATATTGGAATCCGCAAATCAACATGTTATTCATAACTTGAAAGGTGCGAACATGCTGACAGGAATTGCCAACGTTTTTGCGCTGAATTTGGCACCCTTCAAAAGGTTTGATTACGCGGTGATTGAAACAGATGAAGCATATCTTACCAAAGTTTATGACTTTGTAAAAGGAGATTATTTGGTTGTCACAAACCTTTTTAGAGACCAATTAGACAGATACGGCGAGCTGGATTATACAGCGAAAATCATAGAGGAGGCAATTAAAAAAAATCCTGACTTAAAACTTATTTTGAACGCTGATGACCCGATTGTCGCATCGTTTAATAAGACAAAATACGCTGTATATTACGGATTTGAAGATGTCGAATACCATTGCAGATACAAAGATGAATCCAATGCTCCGGCAGAAGTGTTCAATTGTATTTGCAGCGAACCTTTAAAATACAGCAAAAGATTTTATGCTCAACAAGGGCACTATTATTGCGACAAATGTAACTACCAAAGACCAAAATGTAATTATTCGGCAAAAGTGAAAATATATGATAATTATTCTATTTTGTGCGTAAATAATCACGGCATAGACTTTGAATTCAAAGTTAATCTTGTAGGATTATACAACGCATACAACGCTTTAGCTGCAATATCAACAGCTTTTGAAAACGGATTAAATCAATCTGAAATCCAAAAAGCACTTGATTCGTACCATTCAATATTCGGAAGAACCGAGACAAGAATAATTAACGGCCACAAAACCCTCATCCAGCTTATCAAAAACCCTGCCGGTGCAAGTGAAGTCTTGAAAACTGTTGACCTTAATTCAAATATTCTAATTGCCATAAACGATGACTATGCTGACGGGAGAGACATTTCCTGGCTTTGGGACAGCGATTTTGAACAATTAAAAGAAGCAAAAAAACTTGTCGTAACTTCGGGCAAAAGAGCCTATGATATGGCAACAAGATTAAAATATGCAGGCATACCGCAGGAAAAAATCGTTATTGAACCTGATGTAAAAAAAGCTGTAAAACTTGTGAGCACTTCAACAAATAAAGAAGATAATATAACGATATTGCCATCTTACACAGCACTTTTGAAAATCAGTAAATATTAATCATAAACAATTTGCCAATTTATCAATTTCATTAACGATATTCTCCATAAAAATATCTATGAATGAAACCTCCGTATTTGTATCACTTTTTTCTTCGGTGTAACCCTTTAGTATATGCAGGTATGCGCACAAAACATCAATCCCATAGGTTATTTCATCAAATCTGTCATCCAAGCTGTACGGTCTTTTTTTCATTTTACCTCCTTATTTGTTACTATTAAAGTTATAACATGGATAGCAACACACTGTCAAGTATTTAGCATATAATAATAACAATCGGAGTAATAACATGATTGTAAAAAAATTGCGTAACATAGGAAACAGTTGGGGAATAATAATCCCGAAATCAATACTTGAAGGATTTGGGATAAATCCCGTTTTAGACAAAGTATCACTTGAAATTGAAGCTGACGGGATTAAAATTAAAAAGTTGAAAGAAAAAGAGCTGAATAAATAGCTATTGAATAAGGAGATAAAATGCTACTAGGAGTAAATATAGACCACGTTGCAACACTCAGAAACGCAAGAGGAGGAGTTGAGCCCGATACAATTAAAGCGGCAGAAGTTTGCGAGCTTAACGGCGCAACCTCAATCACAACCCACTTAAGAGAAGACAGACGCCACATAAAAGATAAAGACGTAAGAACCTTAATTAAAACTTTAAAAACAAACCTTAATCTTGAAATGGCAGTAACTGAAGAAATGCAACAAATTGCACTTGAAATCAAACCGCATTCCGTATGTCTTGTACCGGAAAAAAGGCAGGAAATAACAACAGAAGGCGGTCTTGACGTTGCAGGACAACTTGATAAAATAACAAAATTTGTCAAACCGCTTGTTGATGCGGGAATTTTGGTAAGCCTGTTTATTGATCCGACAGAAGAACAAGTCAAGGCTTCATCAAAAACGGGTGCACAATTCATTGAAATGCACACGGGACAATATTCTGAAAAATACGGCACCACGGACGAAGAAACCGAATTTTTGAAACTGAAAAATTCCGCTGAACTTGCCCGAACACTTGGCTTAAATGTGAATGCAGGACACGGCTTGAATTATGAAAATGTACACAGAATGCACGAAATTACTGGGTTATATGAATTAAACATAGGCCACAGCATAATCTCAAGAGCAATATTTGTTGGATTACCACAAGCAGTGAAAGAAATGAAAGATTTGGTGAAATAATGAAATCTCAAGAAGAAATTGTAAAAGAAATGCAAGAAGTCGTAGCTCAGATGGTAATTGACGACTTAGAAGAAGATCCTTCATTAGAAAACGAAATGTTCGAATGCGACTGCTGCGGTCAAATGAAGTCACTTGCAGGCTCCATTGAATATAGCGGTTATAGACTCTGTAATGATTGCGTTCTAATCGTTGAAACCGGATTTGCTTTAAATAAAATTAAAGATGTTCAAGAAGTTATAGACGCGATGGAGGACAAGCGTCTTGAGCAGCTATGTGATTTTATAAAACAAGAAGAAAAAAGAACAAATAATTAATAATTTACAAGAACTAATTCTAAAGTATTAATTTTTTGTAATATATAGTTATAAAGAATTAGTTATCGGGCATAAATATTTTTATAAATATTTTGCAGACTGGGTAACGAATAAAGAAAGGTGAATTATATGTTACAAAAACAAGGTTTTACTTTGGCAGAAGTATTGATTACTTTGGGTATTAT
>CALVAZ010000049.1 GCA_944325675.1 Candidatus Gastranaerophilales bacterium | reverse complement strand
ATGTCAAAGTGTTACCGATGCATATAGCAACCACTTTATTGTCAGGATTCAAGACAAATACACGTTTGTATAAATCCAGAGCTGTTTCATAATCGTAAAGTTTGAAACAAACATTACCCATATCAATTAATGCCGTAAGATTTTCCGGATCAAGCGAAAGAGCTTTTTCGTAATATGCTTTTGATTCAACATAATCTTCAAAGTCGGCATATAAAAGAGCTATAGCGTTATAAATTTCAGGATTTGTTGAATTCAAATCTATTGCACGATTATAGTAAAAAAGTGCTTTAGGAAAATTCTTCCATTCCGCGAAAACATTCCCGATATTAAAGTATATCAGGAAATTTTTCGGATTAATCTCAAGAGCCTTGTTATAATATGAAAGAGATTTTCTAAAATCTTTTTCATAGAACCACATAGTGCCCATACCGACAAGCGCTTGAATATCATCAGGGTGTATCTCAAGCAGGCTTTCTAATACAGACATTACCTTGTCATAATTTTCCTGCTCCATATACAAATTTGCAAGTTTATGATACCCTTCAGCATTTTTAGGGTCTTTTGCCATTTCCATAATGGCTTCATTAATTTGTTTATCAAGTTCTAATTTATCCATGCTTTCATTTTATCCTATTTAACTTGTTTTGTAAAATTGTATAGAAAAGTTAAGACACAGGCTATGTCTTGTGTTATTTATATTCACTGTATTCTTTTGAAAGTTCTTTCCATGTTTCTTCAGCAATACTAAATGCGTGGCTCCAGAATTTTTCTATTGCATAAGTTTCACGCTCATCCTTGTGTAATATATGGACAATTACATCTCCGTAATCCAGCAAATTCCATCTGTTTTTAAGGTCGTTTTCTGTTCTTATGGGTAAGCGCTCAAAATGCTTTTTAACCATCTCTTTGACACTCATCATAAGTGATTTTACCTGAGTTGGTGAATCAGCTGAGGCAATTACAAAGTAATCCCCCAAAGAAGATACGTTACTTATGTTTAGGATAGAAATGTTACTTGCTAATTTATCGTCCAATATTCTGGCTATAACACAGGCAAGTTTTTGAGAATCTAATTCAGTCATCTTAGCCCTCAATCATATCCACTCTGCGTTTGTGTCTACCGCCTTCAAACCCTGTTTTTAACCAAACATCTACGATATCTAAAGCTAAGTGTTCACCTATTACACGTTCCCCTAAGCAAAGAATGTTTGCGTTGTTGTGTGCTCTTGACACTCTGGCTGAATATGTGTCACCGCAAAGTGCAGCACGGATGCCTCTGATTTTGTTAGCAGTTACTGACATACCAATACCTGTTCCGCAAACCAAAATGCCTCTGTCAACTTGGCCGGAAACAACAAGTTCCGCTACTTTCCGTGCGTATTCAGGGTAATCGCAAGCTTCCATTTTGTATGTTCCTACATCGGTATATTCAATATTTCTTGCTTGTAAATATTCAATGATTTTTTGTTTGTACTTAAAACCGCCGTGGTCACTTCCGATCGCTACCTTTAAATGGTCCATATTAACTCCTTTTCTTTGAAAACTACCTTTGCTACAAAAGCAAAGAACCTGTGTTTATTATACAGGTTCTTTGCTTGTTTGTAAAGTTTTGAATTTATTCTGCACAATGTGTTTAATTCAAAGTATTTTTAAATTGTTAATGTATTTGCATGTAGCTTCCTAGCTGTGTGTAAGAACTCATGCCAGTATTGAACTGCCTTGTGTTTTCGCGGTTTACTCTCGCTTCGGCAGCTTTTTGCAATTCGGCAAATGAATCAGCTTTAACAGTGTAAATCCCGGTTCGAGTTTTAACTTTAGTTTGGTACTTCCCATCTTCACCAATAGTTACTTGCTTGTCAGGGTGGGCGGCGTTCCACTTTTGTGCATCTTCTGATAGTTGTGCTGAATTTGTATTTGAAGTTGCTTTTTCTTTTATAGGATAACCTTTTTGTTTAAGGTATTCAGCAGTTGGTAAATCAAGTTTCGTCCAATCAGCATTTTCTTTTACAGAACCGTCTTTATTAAATACGCTAGGGTTATGTTGTATGATTTCATTAATCAAATCTTCGCTTGCATCTATTGGTGCAGGCAGGCCCATTTCTGTTAAAAGCATGTATCTGGCAACTTCTTGTGCGGATTTAGCGTTTTCAATGTCATTTGGATTATATGCTTGTGCCTTGCCATCTATTTGGTAGTTACCGCCATATCCGACTGTTTCATTTCTATCGCTTGTTGCTATTCTTTCCCAACCTTTAAATGAAGTTTTAGGTTTAGTAGCAGCATGCGCTGTTGCTGCAGGTGTTGCTGTCGCAGGCGTTTCTGCTTTAGGTGGCTCAGTTTCAATTTCAGGTGTATTATCTGCATTCGCGGGGTCTATTCCCAGTTCTTTGTACGCAGTAGGTATATCTCGTACTATTTTTGTTGTGCCATCTTTTAACGTTAATTTATATTGGGCAAAATTTTCTCCATCTTCAATTACGCTTATCTTTGCGCCAGAGGCTATGACACCTTTAGTTGTCATGAATTTTTGTGCTTCTTCTTTTGCTTTGATCAACTGTCCTTGACGTTGTGCTGCTTGTTTTATTTCGTTCAGATTCTGTGTTTCGGGATTCTCACTTGCAGGTTCCTTCCCTCCCAACTTATCGAGCATGTCTTGAAAATCGTTGCCTTCTATAACGCTGTTACCGTCTTTGTCTTTTGCGTAAAATTTGCCATCTAGTTCTTCTATAATGTAACTGTCACCGTAGAATTTCTGTAAAACACTAAGATCCTTCGTGGTGCTTTGTGTTGCTGGTGCGCTTCCTGCATTTTGATTAAGATATCCGTAACTGTTCGTTGCTCCTGGTATTGTTGAAGGATATGCCCCACCTCCGTACAGACCACCCTGCATACCACCCATTCCGGTGCCAATGCCGAATATATTTCCCAAAAAACCAGAGTTAAGCAATCCACCACCGAGGAAACCACCTAAAAATGCGCCCCAAAAACCACCATTACCAGTGTGATGGCAATGTGACCGTTGGTCGATTATAATGTTTCGGTTCATGAGAATTGGTCTCTGTGAACTCATCCATGGTCTGTATATCCTGTGTACCATTTTTATACCTCTCTATAGTTTTACTTATATATATAAAGTATATATAGATTATATAATTGCTGTTATTTTAAATAAAGTTAATATAAGTTTACAAATTATTCATCTGCGGCGGATTGCATGAGCGCTTTTTGTGCGGACTCAGCTTCAGCCTTTGTATTATATGTACCTTGTAGTTCATCGTTTTTGTGTAGTTGCCATTTTGAACCAACTTGAGTTACAGTTACAGCCCAGTTTGTTGCTTTTACGAAATCATATTTTTGTTGTGCTACATCATGATTTTCGTAATCAGATTTTAATGAAATTTCTTGTCCGTTTACAATTAACTTGTCAGGTAGTTGTATATTATCTCCAACTTTAAAGTATACACCTTGTTTTGCAAGCCGCATTCCTTCAGCGCCTTCAGCACCTGAGTTTGCTGCAGCAAGGGCGTATGCAACGTCTTTTACATTAACACCTTGTGGAATATCATATTTTGCTGTCACAATACCATACCAGGTGTTACCATTTTGTACTTTATATGTTTTGTTTCCAGGTAGTTCTGTTATTTTATATTCATCTGCAGGATCACTCCCTCCTGCACCTTCAGGTTTTTGAGCTGCTTTTGTTGCTGCAACTTCTTCAACCTTTTTTTGTTGTTCCAGTTTCGGTTCACTTGGTTTTGATAATTTTTCAAGCATTTCGTTGAAATCGTTACCTTCTATAATTGTGCCGCCATTCTTTGGTTTTGCATAAAATTTTCCACTAGTTTGTTCTATTATGTAGTTGTCTCCATAAAACTTTTGTAATACTTCTAAATCCTTATTATTTTGTGCTTGTGCGGGTGCTTGCCCTTGTCCTAGGTTGTTATTTAAATATGCATATGGATTTTGACCACCCAAATTAAGGGTTCTTGTGCTCATAAAAATATTACCGATACCAGAAAATAATCCACCTAAAAATCCACCCCAAAATGCACCGTTTCCAACACGGCCGCAGCTTGGCTGATTTATTATGGTTGTTCTATTAAATACAGCCACTTGTGGTCTTCTTGATTGAAAGGTCATTACATGTCTTATAGGCATATATTATTCTCCCGTATTTAGACTTATATATAAAAAGTATATATAAATTATATAATTGCTAAAATGGGGGTATTTTTTGTAATAATTCTTAATATTTGTAGTTTCCTTTTGTATTTCTAATATGCCCAAAAGACCTATATATCTAACCCGGTAAACATTTCAAGCGAGGTTGCTTTATTAAGCTCGGGGTAATCCTCAATATTATTTCCTCTTAAAAATTCAATGGCTTCGTTTCTTGCAAGTTCTAAAATTTTTGCATCACGTAATATATCTGAAATTATTAGATCAGGCAAACCGCTTTGTCTTGTTCCTAAAAATTCACCTGGTCCTCTAAGCTGCAAATCCTTTTCAGCAATGACAAAACCATCATTTGTTTGAGTCATTATATTCAGACGTTCACGTGTTTCTTGTGTTCGGCTCGCGCTGACAAGAATGCAATATGATTGTAAGCTGCTTCTGCCGACGCGGCCTCTTAATTGGTGCAGTTGTGAAAGTCCGAATCTTTCCGCATTTTCTATTATCATTACAGTTGCATTTGGAACATCAACACCGACTTCTACGACTGTGGTTGACACAAGAATATCATATTTGCCGTTTTTGAAGTCTTGCATGACTTTTTCTTTTTCATCATTTTTTAATTTTCCGTGTAAAAGTCCGACTTTAAAATCGGGAAAAATTTCCGATTGAAGCTTTTCAGCTTCAATAGTAGCTGCTTTTGCAGATAATGTTTCACTTTCTTCTATCAAAGGATATACAATGTATGCTTGTCTTCCGTAGTTAAGTTCGCGTCTTACGAGCTCCCAAACACCTCTGTGAGAGCTTGTAAGTGATGTTTTTATAGGCAGCCGACCCTTGGGCAGTTCGTTTATGATGGTTAAATCTAAATCGCCGTGAACGGTTAGAGCTAATGTCCTTGGAATAGGTGTTGCTGTCATGGTTAAAATTTGCGGATTTTGGGATTTTTTCTTTAAAACATTACGCTGTTTTACTCCGAATCTATGTTGCTCGTCGACAACAATGGCGCCTAAGTTTGCAAATTCAATATTGTCTTGAATTAAGGCATGTGTTCCTACGGCTATATTCATTTGCCCATTTCTTAGTGCCGTTTCAAATTGTGTCCTAACTTTTTTGCCTTGGCTTCCCAAAAACAATCCTACGCTTAGGCCAAGAGGTGTCAACCATTGAATCATATTGTTATAATGTTGTTGCGCTAAAATCTCTGTTGGAGCCATTATTGCACCTTGATAGCCGTTTTCTATTGCAGCAAGCAGCATAATTGTAGCTACTACGGTTTTGCCGCTTCCGACATCTCCTTGAAGAAGTCTTTGCATTGGTGCTTCTGAATGAAGGTCGTTAAGTATTTCGTTTACGGCATCCTTTTGTCCTTTTGTTAATTCAAAAGGCAAGCTTTTTATAAATTTTTGGACTATTCCGTCCTTTTTAATATTGAGTGCTATTGAGGACATGTTTTTTGCTGTATTTTCCCGTAGCCGTAGTAGTTTGAGCTGCATTCTGAAAAGTTCTTCGAAAATAAGCGAGAATCTTGCTCTTTCGAGCATTTCCAAGTCTTCGGGGAAATGTATTTGTTCAACAGCCGTTTTTTTGTCCAAAATTCCCAATCTTTCTCTAATTTCGTCCGGAATTACATTATAAATCTCGTTTTTGTAAAGCTGGATTGCGTTATATATCGCTTTGCGTAATGTTTTGATGTTTAAATCTTCACAAACTGTATAAATCGGAACAATTCTTGCTAAATTAAGGTTTGAATTTGAGTTTTGAAGGAACTCGCCTGTCATAATGGAATAGGTGGGTTTGTCCATTGTAAGTTTGTGACTGTAGTTATTCATTTTTACAACGCCTGATACCATTATTCCTGCATTATGCGGAAATTGTGATTTTATTCTTTCAAGCATGAATCGGTTACTTTTTGCTTGGAAAAAATTCAGTTCAAAGCTGCCGCTCTCATCTGCAATTTTTACTTTTATGACAGATAAATTGTTTTTTGAGTTGAATGCGGAAACTGACTTTACGTATCCAAAAACTGTTGTAGTTTCTCCTTCTTTTAAATCTCGTATCAATGTTCTTGAAGAATAATCTACATGTTTTTTAGGAAAGTACATTATCAAATCTTGCGCGGTGTATATTCCGATTTTATTAAGTTTATAAGCTACCTTTGGGCCTACACCTTTTATGTACATTACATCAGTTTGGCTTGCTGGAGTTTTTAATTCATTGGCTTGGATTTGCGACACTGGCTTTTCGTTGTTTTTTGCCAACTCGGATTTAATTACCTTTATAAGTTGTTCAATCGAGCGTCTTCTTTCGGGGACTGAAGCAAATGGGTAATGTTCAAAAGTCTCTGCCATAATTGCCCATTTTGGATTTTTTTTTGAAAGTTTGTAGTTTTTTTGAGCTTCTTTTTTTATAAAATCTGAAAATGACTGGGTTTTCCCGTGTATATCTATATAACGGTGTTTTACTTCAACATCTATTGCGAGCTTTATTTTTTCCAGATTCTCCAATTACGTAAGCCTCAAAACTTCATAAATATCCATTTTTTTTGATTTGCCGCGTATTGTAACTTCGCTTATTTTTATTACATCAGCAATGTTGCTTACGTGTGAATATGTTGAACTGCTTATCAAAAGATTTGTTTTATAAACTTTGTTATAGCTTTCAATGCGGCTTGCAAGGTTAACCATATCACCTATAACGGTGTATTCAAGGCGCTTTTCAGAACCGATGTTTCCTACAAATGCTTCCCCTGTGTTAATTCCTATCCCGATTTCAATTTTCGGTTTTCCTTCAAATAACCATTTGTCACGTAGTTCATCAACTTTTTTCAACATTTCATTGGCACATAAAACTGCGTTCTTGGCATGGTTTATATCCTGTATCGGTTCACCGAATATTGCCATGACTGCATCCCCGATAAATTTATTTATTACACCGTTGTATTTTGATATAATTGGTTCTATCTCTGTAAAATATTCATTTAATATCACAGAAACTTCTTCTGCCGTAAGTTTTTCACTTATGCTTGTAAATCCCCTGATATCTGCAAAAAGTACGGTCACAACAGCTTTTTTCCCGCCAAGTTTTATGTCATCAATATTTTTTACAACATTTTGCATGATATCCTGAGACAAGTACTTCCCCATAGCTTGTTTGATTTTTTCTTTATTTCTGCCTTCAAGTATAAATCTGTATGAGTATGCAAAAATCATTGTGACAAGTTGTATTGCAAGCGGTGTTATTACATTTGGCGCTACGCCATGCATAAAGCATACTGCACTGAATACAATATATGCAAGGGCTAAAAATATTAGTATTCCAAGTGATTGGAAAAACGACAATTTTATTATGAGCATAAAAACTATTATTGAGAGCAGAATTAATATAACTAAGTCCTGAGTAATCGTTGTTTGACGAATAAATTGATTATTAATCATATTATCTAAATTAGTTGCCTGAATATCGACACCAGGATGCTTTTGCAGCATTGGAGTCGGTAAAGCGTCTTCCAGCCCAAGTGCAGAAGCCTTTGCATTCGCACCTACAAATACTATTTTATCCTTAAATTCTTCAGGATTTATTATCGGTGCTTTCCCTTGTTTTATATTGTCTAATGAATCTATTACATCTATTGCAGAATATTTTTTATGAGAATATTCTGTATTTGGAATTATTTTATAGTATTTTGTGTAATTTTGGATTGCATTCACGGAATTTATACTTGGAATTTCTAGGCCTGTTTCGTTTACTAAAATTTTATTTTTTAACAGTGTAACTGAATCTGTTTTATTGAGTAACAGGTACATTCTCAACGCCAGTGAAGGATATTTGTTTCCGTTTATGTTTACAATTTGATCTCCAAGTACTATGTAACCGCTTGAGTTTGGAGTTGTATTTACCGAGCCTGTATATTTTATTGAATTAAAATATTCTTTTGGAAATTTTGTCATGCCGGAGTATTTTGAGTAATTAAATTTATTTTTTGTATCGTCAATGTTTACCGCAAACTTTTTGAAAAATTCATCTTGATATAAGCTGTCGTTATTGTCTGTTTTTTGAACAAGAGGACTAAAACCTACAACAAGATTGTCAATATTTTTTATTGTACTGAATAATTTTTTGTCGGCATCAGGATTTTCACGGTCCATGCTTGAAATTATGGCATCAAATCCTATAATTTGCGGCTTTGAGTATGTGTCTAAATATTCAAATATTTTGGCATACAAATCACGTTTCCATGGCCAACGGTAGCGTTCGATAGACTTATCATCAATTACGATTAAGGCAATGTTGTCTGCACCTTGATTTCTTGCAGTAAACAGGCTGTGCATAAAGTTGTACGCTTCAGGTTCAAAAAACTGCCATGAAACAATAATTACAAATACAGACAAAAACAAATGAATCAGTATTGACTTTATGAAAAATGCTTTTGACTTTAGTTTTTTCATGTAATCTCGTACTCCTAATTTTATGATATAATAAATTTTGAAAAAGGGATAGTTTATGAACGAAAATTTAATTAATTCTTTAGCTGAACAAAAAATATTTCCGATTATCAGAAGTAATGATCCTGAAGTCGTTATTAATACTGTTGAAGCAATAGTTGAGGGCGGTTTGTCAATAATGGAAGTTAATGTTGAATCTCCGCTCATTTACGACGCTATTTCAAAGGTTTCTAAAAGAGCAAAGATTTGTGCAGGCGGTATTATTACCTCAATGCAAGCACATGCCGCAATATTAGCCGGTGCGAAGTGTATATCTTCGCCAATTTTTCACATGAATCTTGTAAAATTATCAAAAGATAAAAGAATACCTTATATAGCTGGTACTTCAACGGCTAATGAGGCCTATGAGGCATGGAAGGCAAGAATTCCTCTTGTTAAAATTTATCCTGTTACAGCTCTTGGAGGGCCATTGTATATTGAGGATCTCAGACGCCCGATGCCATTTTTAAGCGTATTGCCGCAAGGTAATGTTAAATTATCAGAAGTTAAAAGCTACATTGATGCAGGTGCTACTGCTGTCGGTGTTGGTAGGGATTTGTATGAAGGTTATAGTTATTCTGAAATTACAGAAAGAGTTAAGGGCGCTATTGCTTCACTTTAAGAGGTTTTTATGGAAGAAAAACTTGATATAATTGCTATTGGCGAAAGTTTAGTTGAATTATCTACTGATGAAAAGTTGAAAGATGCTGAATGTTTACATAAATATTTTGGCGGTGATGCTTTGGCTACCGCAGTTGCTGCAGTAAGACTCGGTTCTAAGGTTGGGTTTATAACTAAACTCGGAAATGATGCATTTAAAGATTTTCTTATTGAAGGTTGGAAAGATGAAGGACTTGATATTTCCCAAGTTACTCTTGCTGATGAAAGAAATGGGCTTTATTTAATAGCACGTCCTTCATATTTGGAAAAAGAATTTGCTTTTTACCGCAAAAAAACTGCCCCTTCAAAATTATCTGGTGAAGATATTGATGAAAATTATATATCAAGTGCTAAAGTTATATATACTACCGGTATTACGCAATCGCTTTCATTATCTGCAAGAGAAGCAGTAAGAAAAAGTTTTGAAGTTGCTAAGAATCTAAGTTTGCAGACTGCATATGATCCCAACTTGATTTCTACAGTATCTTCTGTTGAACAGGCAAGAGAATATTTTGACGAAATTATTCAGTATGTTGATATTTTGTTTATGAGTGCAAGACATGACATGCCTATTTTGGCTATTGAATCTATTGATGCTGCAATTAAGTATTTATGGGATAAGGGTGTGAGTATTGTTATCATTAAATCGGGTGCGGATAAGGGATATTATATAGGGTATAACGGTAATATTACCTTTATTGATTTCTACACTTCTGATGTGGTTGATACGACATGCTCAGGCGACGTGTTTAATGGCGGTTTTTTGCATGGTATTACGCATGGTTGTCCGCCTATTGAATCGGCTAGGTTGGCTTCAATCGCTGCTGGGATTCAGGCAAAAGGTATCGGTGCGATAAAATCTATACCTTACCATGATCAGGTTTATTCGGTATTTCAAGGTGCGTAATGTCTAAAAGAGTAGTTATATCTGGTTATTACGGTTTTGGAAACTTTGGCGATGAAGCCATTTTGGCACTTTTAATTGAAAGGCTTAAAAAAATGGGGTTAGAGGTCGTTGTTTTATCCTCTAATCCCAGAAAAACGTCAATGGATTACTTTGTTAATTCTATACAATCTTTTGATTTTTTTCAGGTTACGGGTCTTATTAAACAATCTGACGTTTTGATTTCCGGTGGCGGTAGCCTTTTACAGGATGTTACCAGCTTGAAATCTCTGTTTTATTACCTTTGGGTGATTATGACTGCTCTAAGATACAAAAAGAAAGTAATAGTTTTTGCTCAGGGTATCGGGCCTATTAATAATAAAATTGCTAAATTTATTACGTGTAAAGTCTTGAAAAAATGTTCGTATGTATCTGTGAGAGACGCTAAAAGTTGCGATTTGATGCAAAGCATGAAAATTGATGCTGATTTGCTTTGTGATCCGATTTTTTCTCTTAGTTTTAATGGCAAAAAACAAAAAGGTGTTGTTGGTATTCAATTGCGTGATTTTCCAACAATGAATGATACTTTACTCAACAAGTTGGCAAGACAAATTGTTAAAGATTTTTTTGATAAAAAAATTAAGATATTTTCTCTTCAAGATTCCATTGATTTGGAGGTTTGCAAAAAGTTTCGTCAAATTCTTTTGAGTTTAAATCCTAATATTCAAACGGAGCTTTTGTATGATTTGTCAAATGCTCAAGTGATTTCGGAAATTTCGGGTTTGGAATATATGATTGCTATGCGTTTTCACGCGCTTGTTATAGCTTTAAAATCCGGTGTAAAGTCTGTTGCAATTAACTATGATGCTAAAGTTGAAAAGATTGCTATAGAAGCGGGAATCCCTATTATTTCGATGGATGCATGTGAAGATTTTGATTCTGTTTTCTATCAATTGAAAACTTTAAATGAAAATAATTTGAAAAATTTTGCTGATTCACATGTTTTTGATTGGACTAATATTGATAAAATATTGATTGAACAATAAAAAAGACCTACATGTTATGTAAGTCTTTTAAAATGCTCCAGGCCAGACTTGAACTGGCACTGAGCTATTCACCCAATTGGATTTTAAGTCCAACGCGTCTACCGATTCCGCCACTGGAGCATATTCTGTATAAAATTTTCAACGTATCGCTTGATTTCAAGCTCTCTAATATTAACTGAAACATACTCAATTGTCAAATGGGAAATTTAACAATATAGTCTTCTAATTCATAAATTCTTTCGGAAATATTTTCTATGATTGATTTTAGGTCTCGCTTCACAGCGGTTTCGTCTGTTAGTTTGACTTTACCAAACAAGGCCGGATATCTTAGGTTATGCGAGAATGTTTTACTGAATCTTTTAAGTTTATCTGTTAGTTGATTGTCTAAAGTATCCTGCATGTCGCATAAGTCTTCAAATAATTCCGAAATTGTATGTTTTGCTTTGATAATTTTTTTATTTTCGATGTACTTCTCTACTTTTTTTAACGTTTTATTAATTTTATAATAGTTATTCAAAAGGTTTTCTTTTTTGCTTGGAAGAATTTTTTTGAAGTAGTTCATAGTTTGTTCGTAACCGTTTCGTATTAAATCTTCTCGTTTTTCTTTCGGATAGTTGAAGTCTACTACAATTACATTCCCTGTATTTATTACTACATAATCAAATTTGTCCTTTTTACCGAATAAATCTACAATAAATGAGGTGGATATTGATGTAATACAGCTATATATTGTATTTACATAATCTAAAGCGTTTTGGTTCGAGCCGTCAAAATCACCTTCTAAACGAAATTCAAGAACTCTTTCATTTTCCTTTAATAAGTTATTTGAGAGCTTCCACATCGGAACACTCTTTTGTAAATCTCCGTCAACCAAAAGGGTATTATTATATTCTAAAGGCTTCATTAAACCGGGCATACTGCATGAAATTCTTACAGCTGTTGCAATTTCAAAGTCAGGAGTTTCAAATTTTGAAAATTCCTTGCATTCAAAGTTCGATAAATCTGTTGTTATGATAAATAAGTCTTTTTCTAAATCTTTGAACCTTACAGCTTTGTTGTGACCTTTGTGGTAATCGTCGCCGTAGTATTTTTTTTCTAGCAACTCTCTTATCCAATCTAAAAAAAGCTCACCTTTGCTTAGCGCAAATTTAGCGCCAAGTCCAAATTGAAAATCTTTAAATAAGTCAAAATTTACATCTAAAAAGATTTCCCGTATATCTTCAGCGTCATACCCAACAGCAAGAAGTGCTGCAACTATTGAACCTACTGAAGATCCGCCTATATTTCCGATAGTGATTCCTAAATCTTTTAGTGCCTTAATTGCGCCTGCATAGGCAGCACCTCTTATGGCACCTCCCCCAAATAAACATGTGTACTTCATTTGTTTATTCATGTTCATGACTTCATATTAACATAAAAAAAGCCGGTAATTAAACCGACTTTTTTTATTCTTAAAACTGTTTTCTGCTACGCAGCTTTGGCACCTTCAATTTCACGAATTAAATATTCGGCAACCCATTCAAAATCTTTATTATCTTCAGCGGCTTTTTTAAGATATTTAACTGATGCATCACCTATTCTAATCAATGTCATTGCTACAACACCACGTTTGATGCCTCTTACAACTTGAAGTTGATCAACTAACTGCGGAAGTGCTGAAGTTCCAATATTTACTAATATATTTTCTAATTCATTTTTAGTTGAATTATCAGCTGTTTCCAATTTGTTTAAAATTTCGTTTACTGTTTGCATTTCAATCTCCAATTTTTATTTCCTATGTTAACATTATAATTCAAAATTTGTTCCAACCTTGATTTCCTTACATAATCTTTATATCTTTATAAAGATTCAATTAAAAAGCCTGAAAAATAACTTTCAGGCTTTGTTTTATGAATAAATTTTGAATGATCTTTCAATATTTTTATCGATTACTGATTTTACTGAATCATATTCTGTTTGCAATGAATTGTGTTCCGTGTCAATATTTTTCAATTCCATATCAAATCGTTTATCTTTATTTTCAATATTGTTCATCGCTTTATTGTATTCAGCTTCAGCTATTGTAATTGCGGTGTCATCTGTAACTTCTGTTATGTCGCTGCAATTTGTGTAGATTGTAGAAGTCCAGTTGTTATTTTTGTCAACCTGTTCCATTGTTACCAAACCGCTTTCAAGTGCAAATTCAATCCATTCATTGCTTGAAGCAAGGCCATCCTCTAAAACGCTATATCCTTGTTGCATACGGTTGAACAAGTTTGTATACCATTGAACTTTAGCGTCAGCATTTTCATCCGGGTTATTAACATCAATCCATCCGGCAGAAGGTTCTCCGTACACATTGAATAATGTGTCGAGTATGTAAATTTTTTCGATTATTTCAAGTGCAGATGTTGTGATTCCTCCATTCTGGTATGCCCAATTTAAAACTCCCTCAGGACTGGCTAGTATGGATGCATCATCTAATTTAAAGTTATTATTTTTTCCAAAAAGCAATTCAGTTAATTTTGAGAATGCTTCGTCACGCTTGTTTTTTGCATCCAAAACAACTGGGTTACTTAAATTTGCGTAAGCATCTAAATTCAGTGCATCAACAACTCCAGCTTTGTACATCAAAAATAAATTTGATACTATACCAGCAAATTCATTAATTTCTGTGTTCCAAGACGTTTTGCCTGTGTTTGTAGTTTCATCATATTTATAAGTGTATGTCTGTGTATAAGAGCCTTCTTCATCGGTTTCAACAACATTGTATGTAAAAGAATTATTGAAATCGCTCACAGTTATAGAAGCTTGGCCCCCAAAATTTATACTAGTGCTGTTATTTGCAAGGTATTCTTCTATGTCAGGGTTTACACTTATCGTATATGTTCCATCATCATTTTTAGTGGCCAATAATTCAGTAGCTAGACTTCCATCATCAAGTTCGTAAGTTGCTCCCATATATATGTTTCCTGTGTCTGGATCAACGGTGCATTCGTCTGTACCGGTCAATATTACTTGGCCATTTTGGTAATTTATACTATTTATGTAGCTCATCATTTCATTGTAAAATGGCGTTGTTGTTGGTAATTTATTTGAATTAACTAGGCTTGTTATTTGATTTTTAATCCATAAAACGCCATTATTGTACATGTCACTTATGTTATCACTACCACCATTTGTGACGTATGTAGTGTACTTTTGTGACCAAGTTGAGTTTGAATCACTAAATCCCAAAGAACTGTTTATTGTATCTATGGCTTGAAGTTTATAATTTTCTTGTGCTAAAAGAAATTGATCGTAGTAATCGGCATAATTAACATATTCTGAAGATTGTAATGCGTTGTTGTAACTTAGTATACCCTTATCATCATTTCCGTAGTACATTTCTTCTAACTCTTGGATAGTGAATGTTTTGTTGATATCTTCAAAATTAATTTGTTCTGCACCCAGGGTTTCACTTGTAAAGTATGTTGATTTATACTCTAGTCCATATACTGCCAAAAAGTCATCTAAATCTCCACCTTTATCAAGTACATTACGATAGTTTGCAGCATCTCTTTCTGATACTAATAATTTACCGTTCGCATTTACCAAACCATATTGGTTATTGTATGAGCTGTAACTCGTCAATGAGTTAAAGCTTAATTTTTGGTATTGACTTTCGCCTGCCGTGTCATAATTTGACATCATCATAGTAGCTGAATTCAAGGCGTTGATGTATTCTTCACTTACCTTTGAGCTTTCAGTTGCAAGACGCATCTTCGAATTGTTGATAATCTGAGATCTTAACTCGTTATCAGCCATACGAGATGTGATTGACAATAATCTTGCTTGTGATGCTGCCATTCCCATAGTTGGCGTTGTCCTTTCCTGATTGTATCCTTACTACGGTAATCGGCTTTATTTATTGAAATCTTTAATTATTAAATCGTTTTATTAACAAATTGTTACAAACTTAATAATGCATTTTTAAGTTTGTTAATCTTATTTTTTTCTGTACCTATCCCGCACAAAAGCATTGTTGATTTTTCATTTGTTTTTTCATCTTCTACATTAAAGTCTTCGAATAATATTTCGGATAATTCAGGACCGCTTAGTTCAGGAGTTTTTACTAGAATTTTTGTTATGTCATCTCCAAAAAATTGGCAATTTTGACATTCTTCTCTCAAAATTTCTAATTCATCTATCAACTGGTCTAATTTCCGTCTTCCCCACCAACTATTCAAGTAATTTATATTTTCCTCAATTGAGGCTAAAAGCGGGTATGAGGGGGAAGTTGTATTTATCATATCCAGTGCTTTTTGAGTATTCAGATTACAGTTGCAGTGTAGAAGTGCAGTAGGGTTAAGCCCGCCAGCTGTTTTGTGTAGTGATTGAATTGTAAAATCAGCAATTCTAACTGCACTTTCAGGTAATCTGTCAGAAAATGGATACAAAGCACCATGTGCCTCGTCTACTATTAAATATACATTATGTTTTTCACAAATTGCTTTTATTTTTCTGATGTCTGAGACTATTCCTTCATACGTTGGAGATGTTATAATCAAGGTTTTTATATCGTACGCGTTTAAATAATTTTCAAGCATTTCGCATGAAGTTTCAAGCGGAACTTCCCAGTCTTCATCAGTTTCTATATCATAAAATATTGGTATTGCACCTGCTAATCTTACAGCGTTCAAGTGGCTTGGGTGCGCATCCCTCCAAATTAATACTTTTTCACCGGGATTTGTACAAGTTAAAACTGAGGCGATTATACCGCTTGTAGAGCCATTTATTAAAAATAGTGTAGAATTTGTCTTATAAATTTTTCGCGCGCGTTCTTGAGCCTTTAAAAGGGCTTCTGTTGGATTATGAGTATCTGTTTCAGAAATATCTATTCTGTAAAGTGAGCGTAGCGGTTTATAAATTACTGTTTTTTGACTATGAGAAGGAGTCGTAAAAAGTAACTTTTTACTTTTTTTCTTTAATAATTTTACTAAGCTCATAACTACTTATTTTTTATTTCGATACTTCTTTTTGCACAATACTGAATTAAAGTCATTTTATCGCGGCTTGAATCATATTCAAATCTGCCGGAAACCGTGTATCCGCCTTCGTTATTTTTTTCAATACGTATAGGCGAAAATACACATGAAATATTTTGTTCTTCTGAAAGCGGCAGAGTTATTTTGTAATTCTTTTCAATATTTATGTTGTCTTTTGTCTTAATTTTCATACCACCTGCGGAAATATCAAGGGTAGTAATTTTTAAAGCATTTGCGTCATCATACATGTCTAAGTCAAGTATATATTTTATACGAGTATATTGACGTCTTTGTAAAAACTTGTGCTTTGCAGGGCTTGCAATTTTAAGAGTTTTTCCATCAATTTCTTTAGCAAAAGAATCAAAATAGAGCATTCCATGCTTTGTTTGTGTATAAAATTCACAATAATTGCTGCGAAGTATTCCATCAGGCTCGTAGTCCAATTCTAATGTGAAATAATCAGGTGCAACTTCTGTAATTGTACCCTTATTGGCAAATTTGAAATCATGTGGAACAATTATAATTCTTTGATCTTTTGAAATTAATTCTCTCATCTCTACCCTTTCATTCGTAATATACTGTTAACATTATATACAATTTTTCAAATTTTGTCAGCAACTTTACAAAAAAAAGCCTCTCATTTTCGAGAGGCAAAGCTGAGCAATCAGAAGAGTTGAGGATTTACATATTTATAATACAGTATTATCCAGCTTATTCATTGCCGAAAATGTTAATAATTTGTCAAAAAAAATAGCCCCAAATGTGGAGCTATTTTTTATATTGTCCTTTAATGCAATTAATCTTTTAAGAACGATTCGTAATTTCTGGCCAATAGGTGTGTACGTACTTGGTTAATTAAATCTAACGCAACACCCACCATGATTATTAATGATGTTGCACCGATACCTTGCAAAGTTTTGATATTTGTTACATAACTTGCAAGTGAAGGTACTAAGGCTATTACACCAAGTCCCATCGCACCGATAAATGTTGTTTTTGTTAAAATCTTATCAAGTGCCTCGGCTGTTGGTTTACCGGGTTTAATACCAGGGATTGATGAACCATATTTTTTAAGATTATCTGCAATGTCTTTGGGCTGCATATTTGGCATTATTGAAGCATAGAAGAACGTTAATGCAACGATTAATGCAAAATAAAGCACGTAATACGTAATCCCGTCGGGACTTAACCAGTGGTTAAGTGACATAATTAGATTTTTTACAGCCTCGGATTTGAAGTTTGCTTGTCCAACCAAACTCAAAACAGTTGACGGAAACAGCAAAATCGCAATCGCAAAGATAATTGGCATTACGCCGCCAGGGTTAAGTTTGAACGGAATGAATGAATTCATGCCGCCGTAAACTTTATTGCCAACTTGTCTTTTGGGGTTAACAATGATAACCTTTCTGACAGCTTCTTGCATAACTACGATAAATACCATTGCCGCAAAGAATATTGCAAGTAGTGCCGCTAATCCAAGCTGTAATGAAGGACTATTCATAACCATCTGAGCTGTTCTTGAGGCATAAACAGGTATGCCTGATAATATACCAACAAATATTATCAATGACCCACCATTTCCTATACCTTTTTCGGTTATCAACTCGGATATCCACATAACCAAAACAGAGCCTGCGGTTAATACGACCACAGAACTGACAAAGAACATTACAGGATTAACATTGGGTAGCACTGCACCCGGTAGATGGTGTAAATACAACATAAATATTAGTGATTGGAATACTGCTAATACCACCGTAAATATTCTTGTGTACTGTGATAATTTTCTTCTGCCTGCTTCGCCCTCTTCTTTTTGTAATTTCTCTAAAGAAGGAATTACAACAGAAACCAACTGAATTATGATTGATGATGTAATAAAAGGTCCGATACCTAAAGCAAAAATAGATACAGTACCTAAAGCACCACCTGAAAATAAGTCTAAGAAACCTATTATGTTGTTTCCTTGAGCTATATTTGAAAATACTTGGTTATTTATCCCAAAAAGAGGCATTTGAACACCAAGCCTGAATGCTGCAATCATCAAGAATGTAAACATAATCTTTTGTTTTAAGCCTGATGCTTGCCACATTGACATCAAATCTTCAGTTGTAGGCATTTTAATACCTTGTGCCATTATACTAACTCAACCTTTCCGCCTGCGGCTTCGATTTTTTCTTTTGCTGATGGAGTAACATAAGATGCTTTTACGGTAACTGCTTTTTTAATTTCACCGTTACCCAAAACTCTTAAACCATCTGCTGAAGGGTGAACTCTTTTTGCTTCTTTAAGAGTTTCCAAAGAAACTTCTTTCAAACCTAATTGTTCTATTCTGCCGACATTGATTTCAGCATAATTAAGTTTGTTTATAATTTGGAAGCCTTTCAATTTAGGAAGTCTTCTGTATGCCGGCATTTGACCGCCTTCGAAACCTCTTTTAGAGCTGCTTCCTGAACGTTGGCCTTCACCATTGTGACCACGGCAAGATGTTTTACCTCTGCCTGATGATCTTCCTCTTCCAACACGTTTTGTTTTGTGTGTTGATCCTTCTGCTGGTCTTAAATCTTCTAATGTAATATTTGTCATTTTAATTTTCCTCTTAATTTTGACCGCTCGCTATTCACTGTCGTTACACTAGTAACTGTACGCAGTCTGTACTAAAATTCTACTTTGTTACTTCCAACAAATGTGATACTTTATTTACCATACCCATTATTGTCGGAGTTTCAGAGTGTTCAACTACTTGATCTTTTTTAGAAAGTCCAAGAGCTGCAACAACTTTACGTTGAGCTTCTGATGCTCCTATTAAACTTTTTACAAGTTTAATTTTTACTGTGTTTGATTTAGTTTTTGTCATAATTTTATATCCTTTTATTTAATTATATTATCTTTATTAGTCAATTACATACTTGGTTAATTTAACAATTCAGCCATTGTTAAACCACGTTTTTTAGCGACTTCATTAAACGGTGTCAAAGCCTTTAGAGCATTGATTGTTGCATATGCAGCATTTAAAGGTGATTTTGAACCTAATGATTTTGCTAAAATGTTTTCAATACCTGCTAGTTCAAGTACCGGACGAACAGCTCCGCCTGCGATGATACCTGTACCTTGAGATGCCGGTCTTAACATAACTTCACCTGCACCTGATTTTCCTGTTATAGGGTGAGGAATTGTTGTTTTGAAAATAGGCACTGTGATAAGATTTTTTCTGCCATCAGCAATCGCTTTTTGTATTGCTATGATAACTTCAGCGGCTTTAGCACATCCTATACCAACTTGGCCTTTTTTGTTACCAACAATTACTATTGCACGGAAACTTAATTTTTTACCACCTTTTACAACCTTAGTTACGCGGCTTATTTGAACAACTTGTTCTGTCCATTCACTTTGTGGTTTTTCTTCGATGGTTTCAATTTTAGGTTTTTTGCTTCCGCGTGATCTTCTTTTTGAAGGTTTTCCTTCTTCTGCCGGAAGTTCTTCCACAGGAGCTTCTTCAACTATTGTTTCTTCTTTTACTTCGGCTGTTTCTTCAACTGTTGTTTCTTCAGTTGTTTCAACATTCATTTCGTCTTTGTTTTCTAAATCCATTGATTTTACCTTTCATGTTTAGTGTAAATTAAATTCTTTTATAGGTTACGAATACATCAAAATAAAAGCTTTTTTAAGCTATTGATAAAATATTCGTGAGTAACTTTTCTGACAATCTTTACTCTAGCATAAGCAAATTAAAAATGCAAGTTTCTTTCTAAGTGATCTATAAGAATTTTTTCAGCCAGATCGTTCATATTCGCTGCTTTTTTAAAGTTATTATTTTTTACAAAAACTTCAAATGCCTTGTCTTCAGCCTTTGCCATGTCAAGAAATTTGGCTAGATTTCTTAAATGCTTAGGATAATTTTCGTAACTATCATCGTGCATAAAGAAAGATTTTATTCTGTTTAAAAATGTTTTTTTGGGTGCAATTCTCTGATGGACGTATTTTTCAAATAAATTATTGTCCTTTGTTCCGGTTATTACCCAAAGTTTGTTTGTCATTTGAGGTTTTGGTATTTTAACTCCGTGTATATCGGCATTCATGATAAGCCACTCTCTTGGCGCCTTGTTTAATTCGCATATTTTATTAATAACATCATCTAAAATTGACCAGAATGGGTTTGTGCCGACAAAGGCTGATACCTCGTCATTCATTTTGCCCTTTATTAGGGGGACAAGTGCTTCTCGCAAAATTGTTACATCATTGCTGTTTGCATCCATGTAAAACTTCCCTTTAAAGGGTGTGCGCTGGTTTTTAGTGTTTAGTGTATTTATTGGGGTGATGTTCAATTATTAATCTCCGTAAAGCTTATGTGGATTATCAAATACTACTTCATCAAGGCTTTTGACTTTTCTAAAGGGGTATTTTAGTGTGAATTTGTAGAATGTTTTGGATAGGTCGTTCATGCTTTTGTCTGCTGCTAGTATATCTAGTAAATCCGCATCTATACCTTTATCTTTTTTAAATATTTTAAATAGATTAACTATTTTCCTGACGTCGTATCTTGAATCCAGTTTCTTGTCGATTTTTGATAATAAATTACAGTCTTTTTCTCCGGTAGTTATGTAAAGAATAGAATTATCACCATTTTGAAACTTTATACCATGTTTTTCTAAATTGTGAAATGCCCATCCTTTGCTAGCGCCAGAATTTTTTGCATATTCTTCAAGTGCTTGGTCAAATAAAATATCTGCCGGAGTTTTGCCATAAAAATAATCAACATAGTTATTATGCTGTTTATCCAAAATCGGCAACACATTGCTTTCAAATTTTTTAAACTCGTCTGTTGAAAGTAAAATTTTATATCTACCCTGAAAGTTTAAATTTTGTGTATTATTCGTAATCTTCATAGTGTAAAAAATAAAAAACGTAAAAATATTTTTTGCTAGTTATTTTACTAGTTCTTCAAGTTTATCAAGCATACGTTTTTCAATATTTTCACATTCATCTTTTGTTCCAGCCTCAAAGCGCAGAGTAAAAACAGGTTCGGTGTTGCTTTGTCTGATAAGAGCAAATCCACCGTCAAAAACAATGCGCATTCCGTCAATTGTTACAATTTCCTTGATTTCAACTCCGAACATGTCTTTGTTAGCGTTAACATACTCTTTTAATTTTTCTAATACCGGTTTTTTTAATTCATTTGGACAAGGAAAACGAACTTCATGTGATGTATAAACTGCATTGAATGGTTCAAGCATGTCTTGTATTTTAAAGTTAGAATTTAATTTTTTATTTTTAGCGATGATTTCTATGATTCTGCAGCCTGCATAAATTGCATCATCAAAGCCGTAGTATCGGTCTTTAAAGAATGTGTGGCCGCTCATTTCACCTGCAAGAATGGCTCCTGTTTCTTTCATTTTTTCTTTTATATAACCATGGCCTGTTTTGCACATAACGGCCGTTGCACCTGTTTTATTTATGGTGTCATAAAGTACTTGTGAACATTTAACTTCTGAAACAATGGTTGGTTTTTCTTTGCAATTTGAAATTAGATCCATTGCATAAATTAAAAGCAATTTGTCGCCTGTCAGGGGATGTCCTTCTGTATCAATAACGCCAATTCTATCGCTGTCTCCGTCATAGGCAATGCCTATGTCAGCTCTATTTTCGATGACAGACTTTTCAATATCTTTTAGAGTTTTTAAATCACTTGGATTTGGGTGGTGATTTGGAAATCTGCCGTCCGGTTCAGAAAATAATTCAATAACTTCACAACCCAGTTCACGATATAGTTTAGGCCCGACAAGTCCCCCTGTTGCGTTTGCACTGTCAACAACAACCTTGATACCTTTACCTATATGTCCAAATCGCTTTTTCATATCATCAATATAGTCAGGGATTATATTGTAGTCTTTTACCAGACTTGAATTTATTTTAGTTTGCTCATTTCTCCAATGTTTAAAGGTAAGTTCTTTAACTTCTTTTATTTGTGCTTCATTAAGAGTTTGGTGTTGATATGTCATCTTAAGGCCGTTGTATTCTGATGGGTTATGGCTTGCTGTGATAATCATTGCAGAAATAACTTCAGGCATTGTAACCTCCGAATAATACCCTATTGGCGTCGGAGCAAGTCCAAGATCAATTACCTTTGCACCCGTTGAGGTTAAGCCGGCAATTAAAGCTTCTGAAAGTTTTGGAGAATGCAATCGCGCATCACGACATACTGTAAGTGTCATTTGTGATGGCACCTTACCGGATTTAATTTTTAACCATTCAATAAACCCTATTCCAATGTTGTAGTATAACTCTTCGGTTATATCTTGTTCGTAAATTCCTCTAATATCATTTTTTCCGAATGCGTGATCATATTTTTGCATAATACCTCTCCCTCATTGTATAATTATACCATGAAGTTGTGTCATGCATTTTTTAATAAACAAAATTATGCTGCGTGGCTGTTTATATTGCCGGCTGTTGTAGGAACGCTAATTTTTATCATAATTCCTGTTATTTGTTCATTCGGATTGAGCTTTTCTGAGTGGGATTTGGTTAATCCTGTCAAATTTGTGGGCTTAGGCAATTACAGAGAAATTTTTACTGATGCTTTATTTTATAAAATTTTTATAAATACAGTTGTTTTTGCTGTTTCGACTTCAGTTTTTGGGGTAATAATTCCGCTTGTGTTGGCGGTTATTTTGAATGGCAAAATTAGGGGTTCTGAATTTTATAAAACAGCGTATTTTTTACCGTTTATTACACCGATGATTGTAATTGGTGTTGTTTGGCAGTGGATATTTGATCCGAATATCGGAATTTTGAATAACTTTTTACATTTGCATATTAACTGGTTATATGACACGAAATTTGCCATGCCTGCGTTAATTATTGTATCAGTGTGGAAACTTATCGGCTATAACATGATAATATTTTTATCCTCTTTGACAACTATTAGCCAAAGTTTGTTTGAGGCCGCAAAAATCGATGGTGCAGGGCCTTTTCAAACTTTTAAAAATGTAACGGTTCCGCTTTTATCGCCCACAATATTTTTTGTGGTAATAATTACGGCAATAAGCTCATTTCAGGTTTTTGATTTGATTTATCTTATGACGCAAGGCGGACCTTTGGATAGTACGAATGTTCTTGTATATGCAATATATAAAAATGCTTTTGAATACTTTAACGTAGGCAAAGCATCAGCTATTGCCTACGTTTTGTTCGTTGTTATTCTTGTTTTGACGCTTGTTCAATGGAATTTGCGCAAAAAATTAATTTACTTGGAAGAAAATTAATTATTTGCAATCATTGAAATATTCTTTAAATACCTTAACGCTGCAGTATTTGCCGCACATTGTACAAGGTTCGCCGTTATTAATATCTTCAAGCGTGCATTTATCGATTGCAGCGGCTCTTTGACCATCCCAATCTAGTTTTTTCCTTGCATAAGCCATATCTAAATCCATCTGGTATGCTTGTTTATTTCCTCTTGCAAGATCGGCAGCGTGTGCTGCAATTTTGCTCGCAATAATCCCTTCTCTTACCTGTCGTGCATCAGGCAATCCGATATGTTCAGCTGGTGTAACATAGCATAAGAAATCTGCCCCATGGTATGCGGCAAGGGTTCCTCCAATGGCAGACGTAATATGATCGTATCCTGGTGCAATATCTGTTACTAAAGGTCCAAGTACGTACAAAGGTGCGTAATCTGTTAAAACTTTTGCTGTTTCAATCATTGCAGGAATTTTGTTCAAAGGCACATGCCCCGGTCCCTCAACCATAGCCTGCACGCCCGCTTCTCTTGCTCTTTTTACAAGTTCGCCAAGTACGATTGTTTCCGCAACTTGTGCTCTATCGCCGGCATCTGCTATACAACCCGGTCTTAATCCATCGCCCAGTGATAATGTACAATCATATTCGCGGGCTATTTCAAGTAATTCGTCGTAGTATTCATATAAAGGATTTTCTTTGCCTGTTGCCTTAATCCATGCAGCAAGCATTGCGCCGCCTCTTGATACTATATCCATTATGCGGCCTTGTTTTTCAAGCTGTTCAACAACAAATTTCGTAACTCCGCAATGTACCGTGATGAAATCTATGCCGTCTTCGCATTGTTTTCTTATGTCTGAAAATAATTTTTCTTTTGAAAGTTTTGAGATGTCTTTGAACTCATCAATAGCTTCTTTTCCGGCTTGGTACATAGGTACCGTTCCTATCGGAAGTTTTGTAGCGGCAATAATTTGCTTTCTGGTTCCATCAATATCAGAGCCGGTTGACAAATCCATTAAAACATCTGCGCCGGTTGCTTCAATTATTCTAACTTTTTCAAGCTCCTGCTCAACGTTTGAGCGTTCCATAGATGTACCGATATTGGCATTTATTTTTACTGTCATTCCTTCGCCTACTGCTGTTGGAATAACATTTTCTCGTCTGTTATTTTTTAATATTACAACTCTGCCTTGGGCTACTTTTTCCCTGACAAATTCAGGAGTTACACCTTCTTTTAGTGCGATGTATTTCATTTCCTCGGTGATGTTGCCTTTTTTTGCTTCAATTATTTGTGTTGTCATAGTTCTCCTCTCCTAATTTTCTTAATTATAACATCAATATTATTAAGATATGTAACAAATCTAACTATCATTGAATTTCGTTATTTTTAAAATTTTTTATATATATACAGAAGAATAAGAGAGGAGCATTTATCATGTTAGCTATTACGCAAGGTATGACAAGAACGTCATTAAATTCAATGGATCAATTGACATTTGATGAATATGACAAAGATGGTGACGGTGTTATTAGTTTTTCAGAATACAACGATTTTGTTGCCGTTTCAGGTATTAATAAGGTTAACGAGAAAAAGACTGAAAAAACGAATAAAGGTTTTGATGTTGAACAATACGATCCGCAAGGAAGTATTAATTTTGAGAGTAATGGAGGTTTTAACGCTAAAAAATTGAACGTTCTTGCATAATTTTATTAAATTATGTAAAAAATTGAATATTTTACTAAAGTTTATTGATGCACACTCCGTAGTTATTGATGTAAGAAGATAACATGGGGTGTGTATCGTTATGGAAGAGAATTTTAAAAAAGAAAATGTTGTAGAAGAATTACAGACTTTATTCGATAAGGTTGAAGAATACAAGTCTGAAATTGATGCATATTGCGATTTTATGAAGAAGGTATTTTTGACAACCTCCGGTTTAAATTAGTCGTTTGTGGAATGTATTAAAATATATTTTTAAATACATTTAGCATATGAAGATTGTAGTTTTAGGCGGGGTGGCAGCAGGTGCAAAGGCTGCAGCAAAAACAAGAAGGCTTATGCTCGATGCCGTAATAGACTTGTACACTGATGATACCCACATTTCCTATTCGGCATGTGGTCTGCCCTACTATATACAAGGAAATTTCCAAGATTATAGAACTTTACTTGTAAGATCACCTGAAGAATTTGAAGCACAAGGTGTTAAAATCCATCTTCAATGCCGTGCAATCAAGCTTTTACCGGATTGCAAACAGGTATTAATTCAGGATTTAAATGAAAACAGGGTTTTTCTGGTTGATTATGACAAACTTGTTATTGCAACAGGCGCAAGACCGGTAATTCCACCGATTGACAATATTAAATTGAAAAATATCTTTACTCTACGACATATAGAAGATGGTATTGCTATTAGAGAGAAGGCACTCAAATCAAAGCATGCAACTATAATTGGCAGTGGATATATCGGGCTTGAACTTTTAGAAGCTTTTGTCGAAATTGGGCTAAAAGTAACTTTAGTCGAATTTGCACCTCATATAATTCCTATATTTGATGATGATATTTCGACTATAATACAAGAACAGCTTCTCAGTGTTTGTGACGGCAGGTTTGAAATATTAACCTCAGAATTTGTTACTGAATTTCATTCTAACGATTCAGGAGAGGTTATTGGCGTAAAAACAGGCACTGGCAGAGAATTTGATACGGATATGGTGGTAATTTGTGCCGGTGTTAAGCCGAATATAGAATTTGCTCGTGAAGCGGGTGTTGCTATTGGTGAAACCGGTGCGATTAAGGTTAATAAGCACATGCGTACAAATTTCCCCGATATATATGCCTGTGGCGATTGTGCTGAGAAAACCATGATAATAAATGATTCAAAAGTCTGGATACCGCTTGGTTCAACCGCTAACAAAGAAGGTCGAGTTGCTGCTATAAATTTATCAGGCGGTGACGATTCTTTTGATGGGGTACTTGGGTCAGCCGTTGTAAGATGCCTCTCTTTAACAATGGCTATGACTGGGTTTACTGAAAAAAAAGCAAAATCTGAAGGTTTTCAGCCGGTATCTGTTACTGTTACCAAAAATGATAAAGTTGGTTATATGCCTGATGTGAATAATATTACCTTGAAGCTGATTGCGGATAATACAACGGGGCTTCTCTTAGGTGGTCAAGCTGTTGGTTGTGGTGATGCGGATAAACGTATTAATACATTAACCGGTGCACTTCTTGGACGATTGACTGTTGCGGAGTTTACAAAAAACGACTTAACATACGCCCCGCCTTTTTCTCCCACGATTGACCCGCTTTTAAATGCGGCACAGCTTTTAAGTGAAAAAATCAAGAAAGAATAGATTTTATGTGTTTGGCGACCGCTTCACCCATTGAAAAACAGCTGGCCTGAACCCTTAGGGCACCTTGTGACATATAGTCCGCTGATAAACAGCGCCCCGCAACAAATAGGTTGTCAATATCCGCTGACATAAGGCTTTCAAGCGGCAGTTGGTAATCTTTTACAATATCAAGGGTTGAATTGTCTTTTTTGTCAGAATGCACATCAACAGGGTAGTTTGATATTACAACAGGTTTTTCAAATGCCTTTCTTGACTTAATATCATCAAGTGTGTAAACGTACTTTCCTTTTATTCTGCGTGAGACACGAATACCTAACATATCTGCTATATTTGAGATATAAGCATTTTGAAATCCCGGAAGATATATCCTGCAAAAGTTTGCAAGCCTAAAAATGTTCTTTCGTGCTAACTGCAAGGCTTTTGACATATTTTTGACGTCCAAAGTGTCGGTATAATCTATAATTCTAGGACAGTTAAAAGCAATAGTAGTGGGCATTCCGGCCACTGTAAATATCTGAAAATAGTTTCTATCGTGGTCTTTTAGTATACCTTTAGCCACAGCATCATCAAATAAAGGCGCTAAGGCCCATTTTTTCTCCTTATCCCACGTATATGCCGTAGATAGGTGTATGAAGCCGTTTAAGTCCTCTACGGTAGTAACATTTCTGTCTGTATCGAAGCCCTTTAGCCACTCAGCAAAGTGTGGAACATCAACTCCGCCCATCATAAATCTTAAACTCACAGGTTGATTTTCATTTTTTTTGTCTAAAAAATTACAACCGCAAAGTTTTCCGATTTCACAATTTCCTGTCGCGTCAATTATGTATCTCGCCTCGATAGGTTCCGATAACTCTTTATTTTGCTTTTCTATCGTGTCGTTATATACTGATAACATTTCTTTGGATATAACGATAGCTTTAATGTGACTTTTATCAAGCAATACATCGCGTATGTGGGTATCAAAAAACACGTCCACACCGGCTTTTTCCATCAGGTTGTCGAGAGCAATTTTTGTAAGCTCCGGATTAAACCAACCGGGATTTTTTTGATATGTTGCTTGACCGCCCAGGGAGTTTAATTCGCTGATTAATTCCTCGTAAAAATCAGTATTAATCTGATGTTCGCCTGATTGCATAGCCGGAACAACAAGAGCAGAAGTTATTGTACCGCCTAAATGTATATTTTTTTCTATTAAAAGTGTTTTCAGACCGAGTTTTCCACTTGTGTATGCAGCCGAACACCCCGCAGTACCGCCGCCAACCACTATTACATCATACATTACTTACACCCCCTGAAGGTTTTGATGAATTTAGAGCTTGAAATTAAGTTACTCTGCTCTACTTCTCGATTGTGTTTTAAAATTACAGTCTCATTATCAAGCGATAATGATTCGTCCCTATACGGAATACCTGCTTTTGTTTTTATAAGGCCTAAATCGTATTCTGAGAGGCCTGATTTTATAAGCTCTAATTTTTTTGCAGCAATAGTTCCCATGAATTTATCATTTTCTTTATTGTAAATCTTTCCGACCCAAAATCCCGCTTGAATAAACGCGTTTCTTACGGCGGCTGAATTTGAATACGTTAAGATCATGCCATCATCTGCTAAATTTTTATGCAGTTGTTTGAAAAAGTCTACGGTCCACAAAACAGGACACTTTGCAGGTGTGAAGGCATCTAAAAATATAAAATTGTACAAGTTTTTATCTTCTTTTATAAGTTGGCGAGCATCACCTATTTCAGGCTCAAAATCAAAATCGTTAAATTTTAGGTATTTAACTGCCTTTTTATAGCTCTTAGATAGGTTCCTATAATATATATTATGTAAAAAGACATTTAAACGCCTTAAAAGGGTATATTTCATCCCCTGATTTTTATAAAATTCAAATAAACGGCGTGTATTTTGGTCAAAATATCTTTTGTATTTTTTATTTTTTAAAATTTTATTGAATTCTTCGTCGTCAAAAATTTCTGGTATGTTTTTTATTATTTTTTTTAAAAGAATTATATTTATAAATTCTTCTAGTTTATATTTTGATTTCGTTTTCCTGTTTAGTAGTTTTGAAATTTTTTCATTTTTAAAATTTAATTTGTTATTAAAAATATTTTTTTTGTTACATCTTATGAATGGTGATAGGTAAACTAAATTTTTATCATTGTCTATTGTTTTTATAAAAATCTTATTCAATTTATTATCGGTATCTATCGAATCGATATTTATATTTAAGTCGGATAATTTTTTTTCAAAATTTTCGAAAAAATAATTTAAAAAACTTTTTGTGTTGTAACCGATTCCGTAGCAAATATCCAGAATTTTTATTTCATTATTTTTTTTTAAAAAATCATCCAATTTTGCAGGCAGTATAAATTTTTCGTAAGCTTCTGTCAGAGCACCATATGTTGAATGGTATATATCATCCGCCTCCGGACTATAAAGACCTACAGAACCATCGTTTGTAAAGTATGGGTATAATACGTACATATTGCCATTATAGCCTATTGAGATTATTGTTCAAGTTCGTTAAATATCTTAGTATTAGCAGTTTTTTTGTGTTTGTGTTACACTTAATCTGAATTGTGAGGGAAATATGAAAATAAGTGTAAAAGTTCCTGCCACATCGGCAAACATCGGTCCGGGATTTGATTCTCTTGGGATGGCACTTCCTATATACAATACAATTACTATTGAAGAAACTGTTTTGCCGGGTACAGGTGTTGAAATCAATGTTATATCTGAAGATGCGGCGGTTGATGAATTATCAATTGAGCACCTTGCGTTGGATGAGAATAGCCTTGTTTACAAGGCTGTTGAACTCCTTTACAATTCTATCGGTCAAACGCCAAGTGAATTGAAGATTAATATTCACTCAAATATACCTATTGCGCGCGGGCTTGGAAGCAGTGCCTCTGTAATTGTCGGAGGTTTGATTGCTGCAAATGAATTATTAGGACGTCCTGCTGATGAAGCTGCATTATTGTCCATTGCAACAGAGGTTGAGGGTCATCCTGACAATATTACGCCAGCTATTGTCGGTGGGTTGGTAATTTCATCTCAAGAGGATGACTGTACTGTTGTTTACAGAAAGTTAAATTGGCCGCAGGAGTGGACTATTACCGTGTGTATTCCTGATTATGAGCTTTCTACGGATATTTCAAGATCTGTTTTACCTAAAGAAGTTCCGATGTGCGATGCCATTTTCAATGCAAAACGTATGGCTATGTTTGTTGAGGCAATTAATACAAAAGATGCTGGATTGATGAAACTGGCCCTTCAAGACAGGCTTCATCAGCCATATAGAATGAAGCTTGTTCCGGGATTAGAAAAGATTATTGAAAATTTAAAGCACGAAGAAAATGTATTAGGTTGCGTTCTTAGCGGTGCCGGCCCGTCTATACTTGTAATTTCTCATAAAAATAATTTAGACAAAATACATGCTATTGTAAAAGAAACTTGGGCAGATTTGAATGTTAAGGCTGTTATAAAAACATTGACTATTGAGGAAAATGGTGCACAAGTTATAAGTAATGAAGACTAAACTTTCAGGGCATAAAATTATTCTAAAATAGTGCAATAATTATTTTATGCATATAAGTATTTCTGATAACTGTGTCGGATGTGGTGCCTGTTCTGCTATTAATCCTGAAGTTTTTGAAATAAACAGAAACTTTGCAATTGTTAACCCCGATTTTGTTACAGGTAATGAAGACAGCTGCATTGATGCGGCAATTGAGTGTCCTGTTAATGCAATAAATATATATGATTTTTAATGAAAAAGACTCAAAGAGTTAACCTTGAGTCTTTTAAGAACTAATTCAATTTATTATATTAACCTTGACCTGTGTATTGCGGAGTTAAGTTCTTAGCACCTGCTTTTTCCATTTCTTTGCAAGCCTCGTAATCTTGTTGTGCTAATTGAATTTGTGATTCTAATGAGTCTTTTTCCAGTTGCAAATCTTCTTCCAAATCTTTGAGTGGTTGAAGTTGAAGTTCTTTTTCCATTTCAAGGTTGTTTTCCAACAAAGACATTTGTTGCTGCATTGCAGATTGCATAGCTTGCATTTGAACGGTGTTTGCACTATTGGCCTGTTGTAGTAATGCCGCTATCACATTACCTTCACCTTGTTCATTTATTTTAGCCCAGACAGTAGGATCTCCCATGTTACTCATGTTTAATCCATATTTATTACCAATTTGAGACCATACTGAATTGTTTAGGCCAAGTTGCATTCCCTGCATGCAAGATGTTATCCAAGATTGCATTTGCATTTTGGACATTTTTTCTTGTTGATTATAGAATTTCTCCATTTGCTCAACATCACGAGTTGCGCGTCTCAATTGTGATTGAACGCTCATCATACGGGCCTGGAGTTGTCGAACTCTCTTGCCGGCCATCAATTTTCCGTATGCGCCTAATAAGAAACCCATGTTTCGTCCTCGTGTTAGTCCTCGTTAATTATATAAAGTATATATATATCGTATTATTGCTTTTTGTGTGCCGTTTTGTTACATAACTTAACATTATAAATATTGTTCGTGTGGGGGATATGTACGATTTATTGCACAAATAGCTTTTTTTGTATAAAATTAATTGTAACAATCGGAGAGATAATATGTTTAAGAATTTTTGGACCACGAAAAATGTAATCTTTTTAATTTTAACTGTAATTCTGTTATTATTTATTCCTAAAATTACAGGGATTTTATTATTGTTTTTTGCATCGTATGTTATTGCAGCTGCATTAAATCCTTATGTAAACAAATTAGAGAAAAATATGAGTAGAGGGTTAGCTACAACTACGGTTTTGACAGGAGGTCTTGTTGCGGTTGTGGCATTGTTCTTGCCAATATTTATAATTGCATATAAAGAAATTCGTGTTTTTGTGACAATGCTGCCTGAAAAACTTGCTATGCTTTCAAATTTTCTTTTAAATCAAAAGTTTAACGGTCAAAATATTTCTGATATGGTTGATTTAAACTCCATACTGGGATCTTCGTCAAACTTGGCACAGAATATATTCAATCAGTCCGTAAATATTACGATGGGCTTTACGCAAGTTCTGGTTGTGGCTTTTGCAATAACTATGATTGTATTTTATTTGTTGGTTGACAAGAGTTATCTCAGAACTAAGTTTTTAGAGTTTTTCCCGCCTAGCATGAAGGATATGGCAAGTTGCATACTTTCGTCTATTACTTTAAAGGTGGGTAGTTATGTCAGAGCACAGATTCTGTCTATGGTCACAGTTGGTATTATGGTAATGTTTTCACTCGTTTTACTCGGTGTTGAATATTCTTTACTTCTTGGGTTGATAGCCGGTATTTTGGATATTATACCAATTTTAGGACCGACTATTGCTTTGGCTTTGATTATACTTGTCACGGCTCAGTTAGGTTGGGTTAAGGTAGTTTTGGCAATCGTTGCTTTTTTGATTGTTCAACAAATTTCCAACTACATGATAAGACCGTTCTTATTTGGTAAGTTTATGGCATTGCATCCGTTAATGGTGTTTTTCTCACTGTTTGTAGCACAGCAGTTTTTGGGTGTTTGGGGTGTCATTTTGGCACCTGCTATTGCCGCAACGGTTTGTGTTTTGATTGACGAATTATATTTAATTCCTATTAATAAGGGTAAAGATATTGAAGAAGCTTCAAAATAACAAAAATATTTATCTTTATGAACGTGTTTTGCAAAAAGACTCCTCATTTAATATGTGGATGGCATTTCCGGGCCCTGAGGCTTTTGCACTTTCATCTTTGGGGTTTCTTTGGATGTTTAAGTCTTTGGATGAGGCTGAGGATATTAATATTGAAGCTATATATCAAGATACATTGTCCACGTTAATTCAGCCTAATTGTGTTAACATGATTGGTTTTTCGTTTTCTTTTGATATGGACTTTTTTACAATATTTTCAATTCTTGATAAGTACAAAATCCCTTTAAAAGTTTCAAAAAGAGATAAAAATTCACCTTTAATATTTGCTGGTGGCCCTGTTATAACCGCAAATCCAATGCCTTATGTTGATTTTTTCGACTTCTTTATTATTGGTGACGGAGAAGATTTAAACTTAGAAGTAGCACGTTTGGTTAAGGCGAATATGTCAAAATCTAAACTGGAAATTTTGACCTTGCTTTCTGAAATAGATGGGGTTTATGTACCGTCAGTCAATAAAAATAAGCCCGTTAAAAAAATTACTAAGGCTCTTTCTGAATGTATATATACTCCGATTATAAGTGAAAATTCGTTTTTTAAAAATACATTCATTTTAGAGGTTGAGAGGGGCTGCGCAAATCGCTGCGGTTTTTGTCTTGCTTCATACTTAAATCTTCCCGTAAGATTTGTTTCTTATGGTGATATCATTTCAACGCTTGAGCTTGGACTTAAATATACAAACAGTATTGCACTTTTGGGTGCACAAATAACTGCTCATCCTCGTTTCAAAGATATTTGTAATTATATTTTTGAAAAAATTAAGGATGGAAAAAAAATTAAAATGAGCATTTCATCTATGCGTGTTGATGCATTTTGTCCCGAAGTTGTCAGGACGCTTGTCGCAGCGGGCCAAAAAAATACCACACTTGCCATTGAAGCCGGTAGCGAAAGACTCAGAAGGGTTATAAATAAAAATCTTACTGAGGAACAAATTTTTAATGCAATCAGTATTGCACGTGAGAATGGTCTTAAGGGGTTTAAATTCTACGGGATGATTGGTTTGCCAACTGAAACTTACGAAGATTTGGCCGAAATGGTTACTCTTGCCAAAAGAATTAAAAACAAGTACAAAGGTTTCGATATTTCTTTTGGATTTTCAAGTTTTGTTCCAAAGCCAAACACTCCTTTTCAGTGGTTTGGGCGTGAGGATACAAAGTCGTTAGAAAAAAAGGTGCTTTTCTTAAAAAAAGAATTGCATAAATTAGGTATAAAATCGCAATTTTCAAGTGTTAAATGGGATTACTATCAGGCAGTGCTTTCAAGAGGGGATGAGAAGCTTGGTGGATTTATTTTGGATGCGTATAAGAACGGCTCAAGTTTAGGAGCATTAAAAAATTCGGCAAAGAAAAATCTTATTGACACAGATTATTATGCATTAGAAAATTATTCGTACGACAAAACTTTGCCATGGAATTTTATTGAAATTAAACCGGGTAAAGAATTTCTGGTTGCGGAAAGTAAACGACTTTTGGACGCTAGCAATCAGAAAATTGGTGTGTAATCAGAATATACAAGACTTGCCCATTTTTCATAGTAGCTTATTTGTGTAGCACTGCCGGTTTTGATAAATATTTTTGCAATTTTTCCATGCGGCATTTCAAGAGCGGCACATATTGCAGCTTGAATAACTTCCGGGTGAGTAACAATTATGACACGATTGCCTTGGTTTTCTGCAACAACTTTGTCTATTATTTTCTTTGTATGGTTTATAAAGTCCGTAATGCTTTCAGCTTCAAGTTCCTCATCATATTCTGTATTGTTGTACCAACGCTCCAGAAGATCAGGATATTTATTTTCAATTTGCTCTAAAGTTAAGCCGTTTAACTTGCCGCATTTACGAGGTCTCAAATCATCCAGAACTATGCAATCCTTTTTGTATAATTTTGATATTATTTTAGCAGTTTGCATGGTTCTTTCGGATGGTGATGTGTAAATGACATCATTTTTTACCCCTCTTTTACGCAAAAATTCTGCAATTCGCTCAACTTCTTCCTGACCTAATTCGCTAAGCTGCGGGTAATTTTCCACATCTGAAAGTCTGTTTTCTTCTGTATATATTGTTGCGCCGTGGCATATAAAAGTTACTTTACATTTTCTACTGAAATACATTCGATACCTCTTTATTTTTCTTAATTATAGCACAGATTTTTGTAAATTTGTAGTACAATCACAGTATAAAGGAGAAATTTATGAGAGGAAAAGCTTTTAAATTTGGGGATAATATATCAACAGACCACATTGCACCAGGGCGTTTGTACCATTTACGTTCAAATCTGCCTGAATTTGCGAAACATGTTTTGGAGGATGCAGATGAAACTTTTGCATCAAGAATGAAAAAAGGCGATTTTGTTGTTGCCGGCAACAATTTTGGACTGGGTTCTTCCAGAGAACATGCACCTTTGATTATGAAGATGGCCGGTGTCGGTGCGGTTATTGCAAAATCGTTTGCAAGAATTTTTTACAGAAATGCTATTAATATCGGCTTGTTAGCAATCGAATGTGATACTGATTCAATTGATGCCGGTGATGAATTAGAGTTGGATATTGAAAAAGGTATTATCACAAATCTTACCAATGGTTCTATTACTCAAATTGAACCTATTCCGCCTGTCATGATAAAATTGTTAAACGATGGCGGTTTGGTTGAACATATTAAGAAAAATGGTGATTTTAAACTGGTATAGTATTTGACATTTGTTTTTGCTTGTAGTTATATATAGATACACTTAGTCGAAATTTTCGTGCTGGATTTGACGGCAGGTGGGGCGGAACTTAAGTTAAGAACTATGTTCTACTTGTTTAAACCGGAATGAGTAAGGGTTTCAGGTTTGATAACGGTTTCGCAAGATGTAAGAAATAATAAAAAGGAGAAAAAAATGCCTACAATTAATCAGCTGGTACGTTCAGAACGTAGAAAGCTAAAAGACAAAACAAAATCTCCTGCTTTGATGGATTGTCCTCAAAGACGCGGAGTATGTACTAGGGTTTATACAACAACCCCTAAAAAACCAAACTCAGCACTTAGAAAAGTTGCCAGAGTACGTTTGACCAACGGATTTGAAGTTACTTCATATATTCCTGGTATTGGTCATAACTTGCAAGAACACAGTGTTGTTCTTATAAGAGGCGGAAGGGTTAAAGACCTTCCTGGTGTTAGATATCACATCGTAAGAGGTACTTTAGATACAGCAGGTGTTGCTAACCGTGCTCAAAGCAGATCTAAATACGGTGCTAAAAAAGCAAAGGGAGGTAAGTAATGTCAAGACGTTCTAAACCTGCAAAAAGAGTTCCGTTGGCGGATCCGGTATACAACAGTGTTGATATATCTAAATTTATTAATAGAATCATGAGACGCGGTAAAAAATCTCTTGCTGAGAAGATTTTTTATTCAACAATGACTAAGATTGAAGAAAGAACTCACGAAAAACCTATGGAATTGTTCCAAAAAGCTCTTTCTAATGCAACTCCGTTGTTGGAAGTTAAAGCAAGACGTATCGGTGGTTCTACATATCAAGTACCTATCGAAGTTAAAGCTGATAGAGGATTTGCTCTTGCATCTTCTTGGTTGATTGAAGCAGCTAAGAAACGCAGCGGTAAATCATTTGTTGATAAGTTAACTAACGAGCTTATCGATGCTTCTAACGGACAAGGTGCTGCTTGTAAAAAACGTGAAGATACTCACAAGATGGCTGAGGCTAACAAAGCTTTTGCTCACTATAGATACTAATTTGGGTATTAAAAATATAAAAGAGTCCTTTTTTAAAGGGCTCTTTTTATTATACTTTCAAAATCTTCTTTTGCATTTGTTATTGAATTAATTGAGTATAATTTTTTAAATGATTTCATTGTGCTGGGATTTATAATCATTGGCGGGCAGTCCGAGAGGTACACATTTTCGGCACCTTGTTCTTTAAGGCTTATCATTCTTGAAATTGTATTGGAATCACATTTGGTCAGGAAAAAAGTTATCCTTTCAGAATTTATATTTATCTTTGTAAATATTTTCTCTAATACATTTAATTGCAAAGGGAAATTGTTTGAAAGATTTATGTATAATAGATTTTCGCAATCACAATTGTAAGAAAAACTTATTACATAATCATCTTTTGATAGTAAATTTATAAAACTTTTAAAATAATCATTTTGATGTTCTGAAAAACTCGAAGCTCCAATTATAAACAAATGCTTAATTTCATTGTTATTAAATTTTTTGGCAATTAAATCTAATTTTTTTTCAAGTGTTGATGTATTAAAGCCAATCTCGATTGTGTCTTTTTCTCGTCCTTTTGAAAAGCCTCTTGCATCATTTGCTGCGGATATAATTGGGGAAAAATCATTATTTTTTATAAGAGTTACACCTTTGGGCGCAAAATCGTCTGTTGAAAACAATCTTCCTCGGATTAAAAATTCAATATTTTGTGTAGCATGTCGAGTTAGTAATATTGGACCCGGAAAAGTCGCAAAATCAAGAATACAGTTTTCATTTAAACTGCCGAAATGTCCTTTTAAATTTTTATATGCTCTTAATTTTTCAAATGCGTGTGCAATTAACAAATCCCCGTGAGTGTATATATCAACATTAATATCTTTTGTTGCCTCTAGTAGTTTATTTAAATCATTTAAACTTGAGCCTGATACTAGTATGGCTTTTCCCGGTTTTGTGGAAAGTGATACTTTTACCTTTTTTAATTTTCCAAATTCTTTATTTTGGGCTTTTTTCCTAAGATTCCACAATTCCAGGTCAGTTTTTGTCAGTAATTTTATTAGCTTTTTAGCCTTAGGCAATGAAAAACTGTAATTATATATATTGAGTCCTTTTATAATTGCATTTATTGCATCTTTATTTTCAATATTGTAGTCAAAAAGTTTTACAAGGCTTAGTGAAACACTTTTAATCATAACAAACAGCAGTTCAGAATAAGTTTTTTGTTCACTGTTCATTTTTTTGTTTTTTGATGATATGAATTTATGTCCCAAAGATAGCACATCAGACAGACCCATGTCGGGTTTCAGCCTAAATGGCAGCTTGGCATTATAACCTTTTATCTTATCTTTTTTACAAATCTCACTATACTCATGTCTGAGTTTTATTAAATCGTTATAATTACATATAATTAAATCCAGAAGCTGTTCATCTGAATAGCCTGTTGTTGAAATAAGATTTGAAATTCCATTGATAATATTACGTTTTAATATTGAACAATCGCGCTTATATTTTTCTAGTTTTAGAACATAGTTACTTTCAAGACGCAGTATTATAAGCATTACTTCTTGGAATGAGGATATGGTCGGGAAAATAGAACACATCCCGCGTCCGCTGCATTCGTTATATTCAAATAAATTTATTTTGTTATAGTACATTTTTACCTACAAATAATATTTTTTAAGATAAGAAATTATGTCATCTGATTCATACATTTTTACATCACGCTCCTTATCATATAAAAACGGAACTTGATGTTTGCCGCCAAGTTTTAGCAATTTTTCCAAATTTATTTCGTTACTTATTTCGTGCTTATTATATGGTATTTTGTTTAAAGTGCAGAACTCCATTACCTTTTGACAATACTGGCATGTATCAAGAACATACAAATCAATCATTTTACCCTCCGATATTATTATAAATTATCTTAGATATATTTAATCCCCAAATTGTATAATAATATTGATTATTTTGTATTGCATAGTTCTGATTTTTATAATAAACTTTGAATTATGAAAAACATATTGGTAGTTTTCGGGACAAGACCGGAAGTAATCAAATTAGCACCTGTTATTTTGGAACTAAAAAAATATCCGAATGATTATAATGTTGTTGTATGTAATACAGAGCAACAGAAAGAGCTTTCTAATCAGACATTGGAGTATTTTGGCCTTAAAGCGGACATAAATCTTGATTGTATGAGAGATAATCAGTCTTTGATTTCTGTGCAAACAAGGATTTTAAGTGCACTTGACGAGGTATATAGCCAAAATTGTTACGATGCTACAATTGTGCAAGGTGATACAATGACTGTTTTGTGCGGTACTTTGGCAAGTTATTACAGAAAAATTCCTGTTTTTCATGTTGAAGCGGGTTTGCGTTCTTATGATATTTATGAACCTTTTCCTGAAGAAGTCATGCGACAGATGACTACAAGAGTTGCGGAATTGAATTTTGCACCTACTGAAAAGAACAGACAGGCTCTTTTGAAGGAAAATATTTCTGATGACAAAATTTTTGTAACAGGAAATACTGTAATAGATGCTCTTTTTTGCCTATCAGAAGATGTGTTGAATGGTGCAAAAACTTTCTTTGACAAAAATAATATAAAAATTGATGACAAATTGGTACTGATTACGGCGCACAGACGCGAAAATCATGGTTCAAGAATTGATAGGATTTTGGATGCAATTGAATATCTTGCTAAGAAATACGATGACCATACTTTTGTCATTCCGGTGCACCCAAACCCTAATGTGCATGATAAGATTCATTCACGTCTATCACAATACAAACAAATTAAACTTTTAAAACCGCTTGATTATCCGTATTTGGTGTATTTAATGAAAAATGCAAAACTGATTTTGACAGATTCGGGAGGAATTCAAGAAGAAGCCCCTTCTTTTGGTTGTCCAACTCTTGTTATGCGCTATGAAACTGAAAGGCAAGAAGGCATTGATGCCGGTGTTTCTATACTGGTTGGTGCTGATTACGATAAAATTATTAAATGCAGCGAAGATGTTCTGTCAAAACCAAAAGCTAATTCTCGCTTAGTAGCTCAAAATCCTTACGGTAATGGAAAATCCTCTCAAATAGTTGAAAGGATTATTAGGGAATATTTCGCTTGATTTTTATTAAATTTTATAAACGTGCCAATTCTTTGTAATTGCGTCTTGATTTCGGCATTACGTTTGTTGCATAAGCATTTTTGATTTTTGAATTGATTTTCGGCATGCTTGCAAGCTCTTTTTGGAAATTTCTGTATAATTCAATTTCACGGTCTTTAATGTCCTTTTTGATTACTATTGAGTTTTCATAATCCGTGATTGCTTTTGCAGATTTAATTAACATTGCAAGAATCAGAAGTACTGCAACCGACCAGCTAACTTTTTCTAAAGGAAATCTTTCGCTTAATATGACAGGCTCGCCTGACTTTGTCTGTGCCATAACGGTAGCTTTTGATATATCTTTTGCTTGAATATATACCTTTAATTCGTCATTTGCAACATTTTCAACAATTAGACTGTTTACACTGTTTGTACTTTTGTATATTGCATTAACTGCTGCAGATGTTGTTATTCCTTTTACATCTAAAACTAAATTGTCATTATTTTTTATTGTCTTTTTAACTTGCGGAAGCTCATCAGATTTCAAAATTATATTGTAACCGTCGTCTGTTCCTTCCAAAACAACAGTATGCAGATAGTTTTCTGACGCTTGAGCTGCTATCCCTAAAAATAATATAGTCAATGTCAAAATTAGTTTTTTCAATCTCTTCCCCTAATCTTTTTCTCCTCTATCATAATATAGCTTTCAATTCAATATAACATCAATCTAAGGGTTTATTTTCATATAAATCAATAGTTTTAGATTTATGTTAACGTTTGTAACAAAAAGAATCCATGCTGAAATCGAAAAAAATAATACAACTTTATATATATGTAAGACGCACGAGGAGTTCAAAATGATTACATTATCACAACCGTCAAAATCTGAAAGAACATACGTAGCAGAAGCGCAAAGACCTGCAGAAGCTGTTGAAACAGCAGGTTCGTTGGCTATGTTATTTGAAGATGGTTTGATGACAATGGGACAATATGATGAATTCATTTCAAGCAATCCGTTTGCAGTTGACTATAACATGTATTCAGCAGGATTTGTAGGCGATGATTCTGTTGCAATGGGCGGCTTTTTAAGTGACTTTTCTAATGCGGTTTCCGCATTGGGTGGTTTTACAGGCGGCGGGTTTGCATCAGCTGCAGGAAGTTTTTCAGCAGGCAGCTGCGGAGGCGGTTCTTGCGGCGGTTTTTCATCTGTATGTTAGTATTTGGTAATTATCATATAAATACATCAAAAAGCGGTTTAAATGGCCGCTTTTATCGTGTTAAATACATATATGAATAAAAAGTACTATGTTTATATTCTTTTAACTGAATCCAATACCTTATACTGTGGTTACACTGATGATGTTGAAAAAAGATTTAATGCACATAAAAATGGCCTTGGCGCCAAATACACAAGAGCGAATAAACCGATTAAGGTGGTTTGGCAAAGTGAATTTAACACTAAATCTGATGCGCAAAAAGAGGAGTATCGAATAAAACACCTGTCACGTAAACAAAAGGAAGAATTAATAGGTGATAACTTTTGCGCTAGTTATTAACCTTTTGCAATTCTTGGTCTAATTTTTTGATGTATTTAAGTTCCTTTTCAAGTTCTTTTTGGCCTTTTTCTATTTCTTTTGTAAGTTCTTTTATTTTAACTTCTTTAAATTTTTCAGGTGCTTCATTAAATGAGGTTGTGCCGCCAATATTTTGTTGTTTACGGAAATCTTTGAGTTCATTTTTATACTCAGCATCCATTTGTTTTATTTTTTCTTTGTATTCTGTTTCCATTTGTTTGAAGTCGGCTTTTACTTTTTCCTTCGCGGCTTTTTCTTGCATCTTTTCGGTTTCTTTTAGAGCTTTTTCTTCCTTTTCAAGAATGATTGGTTTAACAACTCCATCTTGAACAAGTTTGAATCCGTTTACGCTGAGCTCAATAGTATCAAGGTCAAATGAATAAAGCCGTGATTGTTCGCCGTGAGTATCTACACTCCAAATCCCTAAAAATACAGGCTTGTTTCCTGTATAGGCGTATGCGTATACTGCAACTCTGTCGGGTTCATCCTTTAAAAAACCAAGCGGATATATATCCCACCGTACATAGTCTAAATTCAAACCCTTGTTTTCTTTCCAGTAATATATTATAGCGTCACGAATCTCCAAAAGGTTATATGAAGTTTTTGTATCAAAGTCATAAATTATTGCATTAGTTTTCCATATTCCGTCTTGTGAGTTCCCTAATTTTTCTTTTAAAAGCAGTTTTTTGCCGTCAGTAGAAAAATCAATCGGTGTCAGTGTTCGAAAAGTATATTCATTGTCAATTGATTTTTCCGTGGAAACAATAGGGTCAGGATTACGTTTTGAAACATGCGCTTTTTGCAATTTACTCAGGGGTGTACCTGTCGGCCCTAAATTTATTACAAATAAATCCGAAGCTGTTGAAGCGCTGTTTGGATAATAATATACAACAGGGTATACCATTATGGTAAAATCAGGTGATGCAATACCTTGTCCGTTATATTGCCGATTTTTATAAAATTGTTTCGGCTGGATAATTAACTCTGGACTTCCCGGTGGATCGTTATATCTGATGATTTTGTATGTAGGCTGCGGCACATATTTCATATCAGAGCCGCGTTGTACTTTCGGGATTTCTATATTATCCTGACTTTTATCTTTATATGTAGAGAGAGCCTCGTACTCTTCCACCGTCATGTAACCCGAAGGCGTATAATTGAATTTTTTTCGCTCATATTTTTCTTTTTCTTCTTCTTTTAGAACATTCAAAATATACTCAGCTTCACGTTCTCTGGCATCTTTTTTCTTAAAAGAAAATGCATCAGCATTAAGCGAATTGAGTAAAATTACAAAAGAAAGCAGAAAAATCCGTTTATACAATTATACCAAACCTTCCTTCATTGCAGTTGCAACAGCTTTAGAACGGCTTTCAACATATAATTTTTGCAATATGCTATGCACATGTGTTTTAGTGGTTGAAAGTGTTATTACAAGTTTTTCGGATATTTGAGGGTTGCTCATACCATCCACAATAAGTGCGAGTACCTCCATTTCTCTTTCAGTCAAGCCGTATAGATTTTTACCTAATTTATAATTGATTTCCCCGCGTTTTTTCTCAACATCACTGCTTTTTCTTATATTTGTTAAAACAACTTTTGCAATCGCAGGATCAAGCCATCCCGCACCTTCTGATACCGCAATAACCGCAGCTACCGTTTGATCGGATGTCGCACCTTTTGTTATGTAACCGTCTGCACCTGCTTTGAATGAATCAAATATGTCATCTTCATCTTCCCGCGAGGTGTACATCAAAACCTTTATTGCGGGGTTTGAATTTTTTATCTTTCGGGTAGCTTCAATTCCGTCTATTGTAGGCAAACCTATGTCCATAATAACAACATCGGGTCTTAGTTTTAGTGCTTTTTCAACACCCTCCTCACCATCTGCGGACATATCAGCAATTTCAATATTAGGGTTTTTGGATAAAATAACAGACAACCCCATTCTTGCCATATCATGGTCTTCTACAATAAGCACCTTTATGTTAGCCATTTACAACCTGTCTTTCATTAATAATATTATTTTGTACCACATTTGGCAGTAAGAAGCTAAATTCACTGCCCTTGCTCATTTTGGTTTCAAGCCAAATTTTGCCGCCATGGGCTTCTACAATTTGTCTTGATAAATACAATCCCAAACCCGTACCTGTTGAACGTTTTTTGCTTGTTCCTTGTGAAAATCGTGTAAAAAGATGCGGAATATCTTCTTTGGGAATACCGTTGCCGTTATCTGCAACAGAGAATATGAAATCACCTGATTGGACTTTTGCAAATATCTCTATCTTGCCGTTTTTATTAGTGTAATTTACTGCATTACCGCAAAGATTTATCATGACTCTTTTGATTTCTGCTTTATCGGCACAAATTTCAACTTTTTCTGTAATGTCACAATTCAGGATAAAGTCGATATTTTTATTTGCAGCAAGCGGTTTAAGTTCTTCATAGCATTGGTTTATCAAGTCTTTTACAGGGAAAAGAGTTTTGCAAAGCTCAAGTTTTCCGCTTTCAAATTTATAAACTTCAAGCAGTGCATTAACTAGACCCAGTAAATCTTCATTGCTTTGAAGCATTGTCGAAAGTAATATCTTCTGCTTTTCCTCTAAATCGCCAAGGGAACCGTCAATAAAAAATTTGAGGGTTTGAATTGCTGCCAGAAGCGGGGTACGCAAGTCATGAGTAAGTGTTGCTATAAAATCGTCACGCAATCTTTCGGTATCCTTTTGGAGACTTACATCACGTATAACGCCTACATAACGCTGTTTATCAGAGGTCGCAATTGCTGCAAAATTTATCTCCACAGGAATTCTCTTATCACTCAAAGAATTTCGTATATAACAGTCGCGGATAAGAATTTCTGACTTTTCATTACCCAAACCAAAAATGCCGCCTTTATTTTTTGCAGCCCTGTTAAAATCTACATTGTCTGAATATGCAATTTCTTGCAATTGCATGTGGCACAATGCAACTTCGGAAAGCCCCGTCATATTTTCACACGCAGGGTTAACCTGCTCAATTATTCCGTGATTATCAATTATGATAATCCCATCAGCGCAGTAGTTTATTATTCCGCTTAATTTTGAATTTGCAGCCAAAAGATCCGCAGTTCGCTCTGCAACCATTTGTTCTAATTTTTGTGAGTAATCTTCAAGTTTTGAGTTGGCAACTTCCAAAGCCTCTATTTTATCTCTAAGATTAGCTAAAAGATGACTGCGTTCTATACCGTTTTTTATTGTTAAAACTAAATCGTCATTATCCCACGGTTTTTCGATGTATTTGTATAATCCTATGTCGTTGATGGCTTTTATAGCATTTTCTTTATCAGCATAGCCAGTTAAAAGTATCATGCTGACCTCAGGGTGAATTTTTTTTGCAGCAGTCAAAAACTCCAGACCGTTCATTTCAGGCATTAAAAAGTCTGATATGATTATGTCGGGAGTTTCTGTTTTTAAAAATTCAACAGCTTCCTTGGGATTATTGAAAAATACGCCATCTTCAATACCTTCAACTTTTAACAGGGTTTTGAAGGCTGAGGTAACCATTTTTTCATCATCTACAACTACAATCTTACCCATAACACTATATATTTTAGATTATTGTTTGTGATAAGACAAATAGTTTACAAAGTCGCAATATTTAGCTGTATTCGTGTTTTTTATATTCGCGTTTTGCAAGTTCTTTATTGATAAGATAAAGTGATGCTTGCTCATCTCCGAATAACTTTAATTTAGTTATTATATCGCCGGTATTTTTTTCTTCTTCAATTTGTTCTTTCAAATACCAGTTAATAAAGTTTAATGACGCTAAGTCACATTCTTCCAAAGAAAGATGTGCTATTGCATCAATTGATGATGTAACATACTTTTCGTGTTCAAGAATTTTTTCAAATACTTGCATAGGTGATTTAAAATCCGTATCAGGTACGTCTATTTGTTTGAGTTCAATATTTGTATTTTGATCAACTAAATAATCGAAAATAATCATTCCATGATCTACTTCTTCGCGTGCCTGCACTTTTGTCCAATTTGCAAAGCCGTAAAGCCCCATATTATCAAAAAAGGCAGACATTGCAAGATATAGGTACGCAGAATAAAATTCTTTGTTTATTTGTTCGTTTAATATTTTTTTTACATTTTCGCTAATCACTTTCGCCCTCCCACAGACCGTGCAAATTACAAAATTCACGTGCTGTTAATTTACCTAATTTTTCTTCAAGTTCTAATTTTGCTTCCATTCCCGGATGCAGATACTTCAAATGAATATCATTTTTGTCATCTGAAATCGTCTCAATGAACATTATGTAATGATCATCATTCATTGGATGCAAAACACTGCCAACTCGGACTTCACACTTGCCGTTTTCTTTGATATCAAAAACAGGTACGTGCTTTTCCAGTCCCTCGTTATCTTTGTTTTTTCCATGCAAAATTGTCATCGCTTGACCGCAGCATACAAGTTCTCCCTCACCTTCAAGGATAACTTCAACAAGGTTACCGCATATTTCGCATCTATACATTTCTAAGCGCTTTGTCATTTATAACCTCCTTTGTAATAGAATATTGTGCTTCTAAAATTTATACATTGCCCTTATAAGCTAATATCAAATGCTAACTTTAAAAAACTTAATAATGTAGCAAAAATTCCAATTATAAGTTTTAGAATTGTATTATGAAGGTCACTGCTGTTTCTAATCACAATACAAATTTCAGGTCTCAGGAGCAATATATTTCGAGCAATACTCTTAATCCGTTTCTTTGTACTGCAAACAGTGACTATAAGCCTAAATCCGCTATAAAAGAAAACAGATTAAACTATATTGCCGGTATTTTGGCTCTTGGTGTCGTTGTTTTATCTTTTAAAAAGTTTTTTGGTAAAAGTGCTATTCCAAGAAGTATTGTAGAATTAGATGGTAAGACCTCGGGCTTCAACAGGTTGAATTTTGGTGCAAGAACAACTGAATTATTAAAAAGTAAAATTCTCTATCCGATGAAGTGTTTGGCACTTGGTGATAGAAAAGTACTCAATCAGGATTTTAAAACAGGTTTAATAATTGCTGATGATGATGTATTAAAAGTGCGTAATTACGTAAGAGCATTAATAGATCATGCGGAAGCAATCGGAATCCACTGCGAAAAGTTAAAATATCCGTCGAAAAAACAACGACTTAAAGAGGTTCATAAAGCACTCGATAAGGCAATTGAATATCATTCACAAACAGGGCAATGTGTTATCGTAAATATTGGTGATTTAGGGAAAATAAGCAATTTAAAGATTTCAAAGCTTGAAACTTCTTCAAATTTAGAGAAACGTCTGGCAGAGATGCCAAAAGGAGTTTTATGGACTGCATGGACGACAGAAGGGGATAAATTACCTTATTTTTACAACAATTTACCAACACTAAGTGTAAAAATTGTAGATTAGTTTGTGTAATTTTATAAAGTTTGTGATACAATTATATAAGCCGTGCTCCACGGGGAATTGCAATCTCTTGACCCGAAGTTTATGCGGGGTGCAGAGCCTGTTGTGAGGGTTTGAGCGGTAATGTTGATATAAACAGAGTTGTTGACATTCAAACATATTATGGCGCAAGCTGTCGAACCGTGTTAGGATGGAAACATAGCAGCACTAAGGCAATCCTTGCGGGTGTAGTAGGGTTTGAAAAGAGATTTTATTTATAAAGACACTATTTGCTTGAATTCGATAGACAGTGGCACGGCTTTTTATCTCAATTCTGTCTCTTTTATGTATCTTGGCCGCCCCTTTACTTCACGGTAAACTTGTCCGACATATTCACCTATAACGCCAAGACAACATATTTGAATCCCCCCAAAGAAGCACAATAGTAATATGGTTGTAGCCCATCCGTTAGGAGTATTATTAAAAAATATCTTTTCAAGAATAGTTTCAAACCCGACAACAAAACTAAAAAGTGCCATTAAAAAACCCAATATTGAAACAATTCTCAATGGTACGATACTGAATGATGTTATGCCATTTAAAGCAAGCCCCATCAAGCTTATAAAATTAAATTTTGATTCGCCGGCCGCTCTCGGTTTTACATCAAAATTCACATAAGCTGTTTTCAAGCCTACTTCATTGAAAAAACCTCTAAGAAACAGATATTTTTCAGGATATTCTTCCATAACATCAAGTGCACGCTTGCTTATAAGTCTGTAATCCGAGTGATTCATGGGAATTTTTGCACCCAGCATATTCATTAACTTATAAAACAATATTGCACTCGTTTTCTTGAATAAAGTATCAGTTTTTCGGCTGTTTCTGATACCGGAAACGATATCATAACCTTCTATATATTTATCAACAAATTTTTCTATCGCCCATTCATCTTGCTGTAAGTCGGCATCAATTGACACAGCACAGTCGCAGCCTAAGTTTCTGACACCTTCATAACCTGCAATCAGTGCCTTTTGGTTTCCAAAATTTCTTATAAATTTCAACCCTTTGACTTGGCAGTTTGCCTTGTTTAAATCTGAAATAATATCCCAAGATGCATCAGTTGAGCCGTCATCAACAAAATATATGTAGCTTGATTCGCTGATTTTATTTTTATGCACCAAACTGCTCAGCACACCAATAAGTTTATCTACCGTAGATTTGATGCACAACTCCTCGTTAAAACACGGAACAACAATTGCTAAAACTGGTTTGAATTCGTCCATATTTTTATATTATAATATTTGCATAATAATTGCAAGGAATTTTTTATGGGGAAGAAATTTGTTTTAAATGCTGATGATTTTGGCATGTCAAAGGAGTTAAATAAGGCTGTTTTAGATGGGTATAACAACGGTTTTTTATCTTCAGCCAGCTTATGTGCAAACGGTTCTGCTTTTTCAGCAGCTGTAAATGATATACTTCCCGAATGTCCGGGGATTGGGATTGGAGTTCATCTTAATATAATTGAGGGCAAAGCTCTTACTAATTGTCCAATGCTGACTGATAAGTCAGGAAATTTCAATAAAGGATATTTATTTTTTATACTCAATTCAAACAACGCTGAATTTTTAAAACAGGTAGAAAATGAATTCAGGGCGCAAATTGAAAAGGTTATCTCGCAGGTTGCTGTTGATCACATAGATTCACACGTCCATGTACACGCAATACCGCCGATTTTCAAACTTGTTTGTAACCTTGCACGTGAGTATAATATAAAATTTGTAAGAACCCAGTTTGAAGATTTTTATTTAATTCCATCTTTCAAGAAACATTTAAAAATCTCCTACATTATTAATTTAATAAAAATTCTTTTGCTAAATTTTTATTCATCAACAAATAAAAAGGTAATTGTTGAAAAATCCTTACAAACAAACGATTATATATTAGGTGTTGGATATACGGGAATGATGAATTCAGAAACTGTTGAATACGGGCTTAAAAATATTGATGAACCTGTCCTTGTTGAGGCACTTATACATCCTTGCGCATATAGTAAGAATATTATAAACTCGCATTCTGAAGAATTTAAAATTACATTAGATAAAAGACTTGAAGACAGTATTCGTCGTATGGGGTTTGAAATAACGAATTACAAGAAACTTTAAAAATGAAAAAAGCGGCCGCAGTAACTATAATTCTCGTATTTTTTGTATTTTTTGTTGTATTTAATATAAGCAAGAGAGCTTATACTCCTGTTTTAAACGTAGTAAATCCATATACATTGCAGGTGGATTTGAACAATAATGGCATCATTAATGAGAATGAAACAGTGTGTTTAGCTGAATTTGAGGCGTTTTCGTTATCAAATATGGAAACACCTCCCGATTTTGCAAAATCACTAGATTTACAGACACGAGATATAATAACTCTTGGATATATGGCCGATAATTTTAGCAGCTCATATTTGCTTACAAAACCGGTAAAAGTAAAATTCACAGGCAAGAAATCAAAAGACTGCAGATTTGCAGAAATAATTGTAGAGGATAAAAGCTACGGTGATGTGCTCTTAAAATCAGGATATGCAGCAAAAGGCGGCGTATTTGATAAAGCTAAATTATCTGAAAATATCAACACAGCTAAAAATTTAAAGCTTGTAATATATAACCTCAAAAGCAACAAATATCATGAATTGGATTGTAAATACGGGTTAATCGCATCAGATTATTCAATTATCCCTGAGAAAAAACTTCCTAAAGATGCAATTCCCTGTAAGTTTTGTCATGTACAAAAGTCTAAACAAAAGTCAGCTGATAAAAAAGTAAAATTACCTGTAACGGAATTTCAAAAGAAAGTTATAACTGATGGGGATATTACACTCTACTTGAATGATTATACAAAAGTTTTGAGGCCAGATAAAAATTGCAATTCAGATGCCTGTAAAGCACTTGTCAGTGCGATTAATTCAACAGAAAACACCCTAGATATTGCAGTTTATGGTATGGATATTATACCTGACATATATAATGCTCTCAAAAATGCCAAATCACGCGGAGTAAGGATTAGAATGGTCTATGATAAATCCACCTCGTCTGAACTGGATTACTATTCTGAGACTGAAAATATCGTAAAGTACGTTGACCGAGTGACAACGGATTACGAGCAGGAAAAACCATCCTATACAAATCAACTTATGCACAATAAGTTTTTAATCTTTGACAATAAAGCAGTACTAACCGGTTCTATGAATATAAGTAACACAGGTACCTCCGGCTATAATGCAAATGCTGTTTTGCTAATTAATTCACCCGAGATAGCAAATCTTTATACCAAGGAGTTTGAACAGATGCTTGACGGAAAATTCCATCAGCTTAAGTCAAAATTGGATGTCTCAAACTCTTTTTTAATAGGTGATACACAAATTGATGTTTATTTTTCGCCGTATGATAAAGTTTCTGAAAAGATAATTCCGTTGATTGATAAAGCTGAAAAATACGTTTATTTGCCCGTATTTTTAATAACTCATGATGGCATATCTAATGCATTAATAAGAGCTAAAAACAGAAATGTTGATGTAAAAATTATTATAGATGCAAATAGTGTTACAACAAGAAATACAAAATATAAATTGCTTAGAGAGTCAGGGATTCCTCTAAAAACAGAGAACTATGCCGGTAAGTTACATTCTAAATCTATAATCATAGATGACAAATACGTAATTACAGGTTCAATGAATTTATCAAACAGCGGTGAGAATAAAAATGATGAAAATACACTCATAATACAAAGTAGTAAGCTCGCTAAAGAATATCGAGAATATTTTATATACCTTTGGAAAACGATACCCGATATGTACCTTTATAAAAATGCCAGAGCGGAAGGTATCGAATCAATAGGTTCCTGCAGTGACGGTGTGGATAACGATTTTGACGGCTTGGTTGATAGCAAAGATTCAGGGTGCTTTGCATATTAATAATTAGATATTATCTTGGCATCCACAGCCTTTTTAGCATTTATACTGTTAGAAATACTTTTTGCAAGTTCTGCCGCCGTATTTGCAGTATAAAATTTACCGCTTGTGACAAGTGCTGCGCATTCAAGCTGTTGTAAATCGTCTTCGTCATCAATGTTAAAAGCTATAACATCAATATTTATATCTTTTCTGACTTTAATTAACTCCATAGCGTACTCACACGGACTTTCATCGCAATTTTCGCCACCATCTGTCAAAAGGATTATTCTTTTTTTGCCTGCAAATCCAAGAAAATCGTTCTTTACTGCTTGTTTTAAGGAATATGTTATCGGTGTCATACCTTTTGGTTTAGTATTTTCAAGTGAATTTGCGATATTAAATGAGCTGTTTTTTGAAACCGGCACAAGTAAAGTTGATGCTCTGCATGCATCAAGTGCTGTAAATCCCATTTTGTGCCCATAAACTCTCAGTCCTACTGATGTATTTGGATTTATTTCAGGTAAAATTTTCAACATTGTGTTTAGCATAAGATCTACTTTCCTTTTGCCGTCTAAGTATTCACTCATACTGTTAGAAAAATCCATTATAAATAATATTCTTTCATCAGCTTCATTTGTAATATTGTAATTATTTGGCTTATAGACGCTGTAATCACTTGCATGACATACATTACAAACTGAAAATAATATACTAAACAATAACCTCAACATACAAAAATTATTTGACAGTTGTACATAACTTTCACCATACACTTGTCCACACCTCATTGACCTTTATTTTTTCTTGCAATATCATAAAGTTACTATGATTAATAATTTAGTAAAACAAACGGAAATTGAATTAAGAGAACAATTTGAAAAAATTGATGAAATAAGAGATTACAACCAAAATAAAGTATTGAATGCCTTTATAAAAAATAAAGTTGCGCCTGAGCATTTTTATACGGTTTCAGGTTACGGACATGATGATTTAGGTCGAGAAATATTGGATAAAGTATTTGCCGATGTATTTAAGGCTGAAAAAGCATTAGTAAGGGTGCATTTTGCATCAGGTACGCATACTCTTGCCTGCTGCTTATTTGGCAACCTCCGTCCCGGAGATAAACTGGTGTCTGTTGTCGGTAAGCCATATGACACAATGCTTGAAGTTATCGGAACTGCCGGCGATGAAGATACAAAATGCGATTCATTAATTGCCCATGGCATTTCTTATGCAGAGGTACCATTAAAAAACGATACTGATATTGACTATGAAGCTATCGAAAAAACAATTGATGAATCTGTTACAATGGTGTTAATTCAGCGTTCTAAGGGTTATTCAACTCGAAAATCGCTTACTATTGATAAAATTAAAAGAATTTGCGAAATAGTTAAAAGAAAAAATCCAAATTGTATCTGTTTTGTTGACAATTGCTACGGTGAATTTGTGCAAAAAGAGGAACCTTTAGAAGTTGGTGCAGATTTAATTGCAGGCTCATTGATAAAGAATCCCGGCGGTGGAATAGTAGAGGCAGGCGGATACATAGCAGGTAAAGCAAAATATGTTGATAGGGCTGCAAACAGGCTTACGGCACCTGGAATAGGTTCTGAGGGCGGGGCTATGTTTAATCAGCACAGATTAATTTTTCAAGGACTTTTTATGGCACCCTCTGTTGTTTCGGATGCCTTAAAGGGTGCAGTTTTGGCCTCTAAAGTATTCGAAAAAATCGGTTTTGATTCTGCACCAAAATTTGATGAAGAAAGAGCTGATATTATTCAAAATATAATATTTAATTCGCCTGAACCATTGGAACATTTTTGTAGAACAATCCAATCATTATCACCTGTTAACGGCTATGTGACACCGATTCCTGAATATGTTCCGGGGTATGAAGATAAAGTAATTATGGCAGGCGGGACTTTTATTGAAGGTTCTACGATTGAACTTTCTGCTGATGGCCCTATGCGCCCTCCTTATGTTGCATATATGCAGGGTGGTCTAAACTACTCTCATGTTAAAATTGCTATTTCAAATATTGTACAAAATTTACAAAATTATTTCTAATAATTTTGAGAAAGTATGCTCTTATATTGCTTTTTGGCGCGTATTCCAGACAGGTAAGCGTCTCTTTCATGAGGCTTGAAAAAGTATGTCAATCCAACTTTATTCTCTTGCATTGCACTATCAAATAATTTTTTAAAGTATTTCCCGGCTTTTGATCCAGCTGGAAGTTCTCCGTTATGTTTAATTATTGTATTTTGGATATTTTGCCAGAAATCCATCCTTTGCTGTGTAATTTTTTCGAAAATAGAACGCTCATAGGAGGAGTATTTTTCCGGATATCTGTCGAATAATTCACATCCCTCGATGGCGAGGTTGAATAACTTATCGTCAATTTTTTTGTCTTCATAAAGTTTCTTGATACTGTCAGGAGACATTTTGGTTACTATATTATGATAGTCAATTTTATCTCCTTTAGATGCGAATTTTGCTAGCTGAATAAGATTTTCTTCTTTGTATTTGTCTAGCCTTAAACCGTTAAAAATTTGCTCTGCATGTCTAAATTCGTGAGCTAGAATTTCAAGCAACTTTGGTTTACTTCTTGTTCTTATATTTGAGTTTACAACTATTTCATTATTTTTTGTCATATAGATTGCTCTATAAAATGGTGGTAGTTCGTATTGAGAAAGTTTCGGCAAAACATTTTTGTCAAATATAGATGAAGCCTGCAATAATTTATACGCATCTATGAGAAATCCATCAACTGTCAGGTTGGATGCTGCCTCAAACACATAATCAGGTGAAACACCCATTATACTCAGTCTTAAATCCTTTGGTTTAACTAAGTCAACTTTTGTTTGAATATTAGAGGACATTAAATTTTTAGTAAAATTATTGCCGATTTTTAATATTTTCACGTTACCTCCTGGACATTTATAACTACAAATATAAATATTTTTGCGCTATAAATGTATAAATGTTAAGTTTTTTAAAGTCTGAAATAGCTATAAATAACTAATTCTTAAGGATTACAAAAAAATTATAAGTCAAAAATTTTGACACGAAAAATTTTGTGGTATGCTGTAAGTAATCTCTTTTGATAGAGTGTTTCAGTTTTATACGAGAAGAGGAAAGGTTATAAGTTATGTCATTACCAAACGTAGCATATTTTTCAATGGAAATTGCAATGGATCAGTCTTTAAGTACATATTCCGGCGGTTTAGGTTTTCTTGCAGGTTCACATATGCTTTCTGCCGGATATTTGCAATTGCCTATGGTTGGTGTCACTATGCTCTGGTCATACGGTTATTATGATCAGCGTATTGACCATAAAGGCCAAGTTGAAGTTGCGTATATTAGAAAATATTACGATTTTTTGAAAGATATAGGTGTTTCAACAGAAGTTGATATTTTTGGTGAAAAAGTTAAAGTTAAAGCTTTTCTTGTAGAACCGGAATTGTTCGGAACTTGTCCAGTATATCTTCTGACCACTGATATTGATGGTAATAGTGATTGGGCAAAAAGTATTTCTTATAAATTGTATGATGGTGATGAAAAGATAAGAATTGCTCAAGAGACCGTTTTGGGTGTAGCAGGTGTTAGAATATTACAAGCTGTTGGCTATAATTTTGATGTAATCCACATGAACGAAGGCCATGCATTACCTGCTGCATTCGAACTATTGAGACAATATAACGGTAACTTAGATGAAGTCAAAAAGAAAACCGTGTTTACAACACACACACCGGTTGCTGCAGGAAATGAAGTCCACTGGGTAGATACTTTGCTTGAAGGTGGTTTCTTTGCTGGCTGCAAACGTGAAACAGCAGTTAACTTAGGTGGGGAAAACTTCTCACTAACAGTTGCAGCTTTAAGAATGAGCCGAATCGCAAATGCAGTATCTCAGCTGCACGGTTTGGTTGCAAACAAAATGTGGGAATGGGTTGATGGTAGATGCCCGATTCGTGCAATTACAAATGCTGTTAACCTACATTACTGGCAAGATGAAAGAATTAAGGAAGCTCATACTAACGAGCAATTGCTTGCTGTGAAGCGTGAAATGAAATGTGAATTGTTTAAGTATATTGCAAATGTTGCAGGTAAAAGGTTTGACCCTGATGTTTTGACAATAACTTGGGCAAGAAGATTTGCTGATTACAAGCGTGCTTGGTTAATTTTGATGGATAAAGACAGAATCAATAAACTACTTGATGCAAATAAGGTTCAAATAATATTTGCAGGCAAATTCCATCCGGATGATGTTATGGGCAAAGAAATGTTTAATAAACTTTTGAACCGTTCTCATACATTGAAAAATGTCGTGGTGTTGCCGGGATATGAGTTACAATTGTCAGGTATGTTGAAACGCGGTTCAGACATATGGTTAAATACTCCATTGAGACCGTTTGAAGCATCAGGTACTTCAGGTATGTCTGCAAATGCAAATGGTGCACTTCACCTTTCAATATATGACGGGTGGACTGTTGAAGGTACATTTAACGGAATTAATGGTTATACTGTTGAATATCCTGAACTTGATGATGAGATGCCTTGGGAAGAACGTCATTGGAAGGATCATGACTGCATAATGAGTATTATTGAGAATGAAATTATTCCGACATATTATGAAAACAAGACTGAATGGGCGAGATTAATGAGACAAGCAATCAGAACATCTGAAGCTTATTTCAATTCTGATCGTATGGTAATTGAATATTACAATAGATTATATAAGCCAATTGCTCACGATGATTCCTGCTCAGGAACAGTCAAAAAAGAGATGAAAATATCTGAGACACCTACGTTTGATGCTTGGACATTCTCTAATATTAAGTAGATATTGACTTTTATATATATTTCATTAAAAAGAGATTACATGTGTAATCTCTTTTTTCTTGTTATTAGTGTATTATGGCGATCATTGTAACGAAATATTACAAAAAAGAAAAGAAAAATTAAAGAAAAAAATAAAGATGCCGTAGACATGAGCACAAGGAAAAAATCGAAAGGGACAAAGTCATGGGTATGGCAGCATCTCAGGCTAGA
>CALVAZ010000048.1 GCA_944325675.1 Candidatus Gastranaerophilales bacterium | reverse complement strand
ACTTATACTGCAATGGTGGCTTGGGAAAATGAAATTAATGATGCTCTTTTGAATTTGCGTAGTATAAATAAGGAAAATTACAAAAAAATAATTCGTTCCCAAAAATACTGGGAAAAGTACAAAGATAGTGAATTTAGAGTTATAGATGCTTTTTGTTCAAATGTTGATGGGACAATGTATAAAAATGTTTCAACAGGCTTGAAAAGGGATATTGTAAAGCGCCGCGCAATACAGCTTAACGAGTATTTGAATTTGTATTAAAACATAAAATGGATATGTCAGGATTTATTTAAGGAATATTTGGTTTATTGCATGAACCGGGTTCAGGAATATAATACCCCTCACCTGAATTTCTAAATTCACATACGTTCATTAAGAAATTCTATCCTCTCCCACAAGGGCGAGGGGGGTAAATGTATATTCTTTTGCCAAATACTATGTTGAAATTTTCATAGGTGCGGGCAGACCCTTACCCGAATTTCAAAGCTCGCAAAAGTTCGCTAAGAAATTCAATCCCTCTCTCGAGATGGAGTAGTTGAACGAGCGAAGTATTAACTACGGGTGAGGGTTAATATGTACAAAGTTTAGTTAGTCACAGAAAGGATGTTATGGTTTTAGAATGCAGTGTGGGCGGTCACAAGTATGAGACCGAGCCTTTATATTTTGAGGATTTTACAACATTAGGATTTATTACCGAAGAAAAGGTTTATCCCTTTTTGACTTGTTTGGGTGCTTGTGTTGCAAATGAACTGTCCGACAGTGAGCTTTTAAAGGCGCTATACACTTCTTGCAAGGATGTTTTCAACCGTGAAGATTTGAAATTTATCTCAAATCTTGCACTGAACAGGGAGCATTTGAGAGTTGACGGCAAAAAATTTGACAATCTTGAGTGGGAACAGCACTGGCAGAAGGTTGGTTTTGTGGATTATAGGGTTGTATGTTTCAATTTTATAAGGCAGAATCTCGGAAATTTTTCGAGTTTGTCCGCACTGTTTCCCACAGAGTGGACAGGGATGATTATGGGGCAAATACAAAGCAAGTTAAGCAAATTGTTTACCGACCTAAGCGCACAGTTGGGGAAATAACCGCCGCTGTGACGTTTAATCTGATGAATTTATACATGGCAAACAAAAAATTAGGGTTCAACGTGAGCCTTAGTGAGCTGAAAAATATGACCCCGCAGGAGAGTTATCTGCTTTTGAAGAAGATATCTCTTGAAGCTGCACAATTAAGTATGAGGAACTGACGTGGCAATTGATGAATTAATAGTAAAAATAGTATCAAAACTTGATGATTCGGGCTTTGAAAAGTTAGACGAGCTTCAGGAAAAAGCGCAAAAATCCGCCGAAAAACTTTCTTTTACAATAAATGATTTTTTCAAAGGTGTTGCGCTAAACGGCTTTTTTAATATGTTCAAAACTTCCCTCAATGATGTTTCAAATTTGTTTGAGGATGAAAATTCCGTGAATAACCTTACTCTAAAATTCCCTAAAATCTCCGAGCCTGATTCAAATAAATCCAAGCCAAACGGCGACAATTCAAAAAATCAAAATATTTTTCAAAAAATATTGGCGTTTTTTAAATCCGATAAGGAAAATTTTCAGAAAAGCGAAAGTATTTTGAAGGTTCAAGGCATTGAAAAAATCTTTGAAAAAAACACAATCGGCAAACTTTTGGATACTAAATCCGATAATGCAAAGAGATTTCAAAGCCCCTCAAACAATTTAAACGGTACTTCAGCCCGATTAAGCTTTTCGGGGTATTTGAATGAATTATCAAAGGGGAAGGAAATTTTTTCCGCGCCAAATTTGCAGGATAAAATTTCAACTGGTGCAAAATCCTCAAATATATTCACCAAAGAGGCGGTTGAGAGCATAAAGCGGATATTTTATGTGCCGGAAAACAGCGGATTATTTAGCGGAATGACAATTTCGGATTCATTTAAGGGTTTAGATACTCTAAATCCCGAAAGGCTTTCGGCTGTAACGACTTCCCAAGATAGCAGACAGATTTCCGCCACGACAAATTCTGCCGAAAACACCTCAATGCAGAATAATTTTACCCTAAACGTCTCCTCGGGAGCTGTTCAAATCAATTCCTCCGATTCAACCCCTCAAGAAATCGGGGAGTCTGTCAAGACGGCATTGAGCGAAGTTTTTGACGATTTTATTTTAAAACGCGGTTACACAAATTCAGGAAACAGATAACATGAATAAATTAACTTTACCGAACATATATAACAAACCCGATGTGAGAACCTCATACAACATAAACAACAGGGAATACACCTTCAGGTTCAAATGGTGCGGAACATTTTGCATCGTAGACATATACGTAATCGAGAACAGTAAGAACAATTATCTTGTAAAAGGTCGAGCCATAACCCTAAACAGTGATTTGTTTGCACGGGTAAAAAACGACAAATTAGTCAAGGGTTCGCTGGTGTTGGTGAACATATACGGCAACACCACAGAGCCTCAGCAGGATAATTTTCACACGGATTACTGTCTAATTTACTACACACAAGAGGAACTATGAGCGAAAAATCTTTAATATATAACCTGATTTTAAAAACCGAACCTTTGGAGGATTCCGAAAACATAGTAGAGATAAACTCGCTTGACATTGACTTTGACATCCAAAAAAGCGACAGAGCGGAAAACAACAAAGCGCGGGTTACTGTCTGGAACTTGAACGAAACGAGCTATCAAACGCTTGTTGAAAGGGATTACGCGGTATGTCTTTATTCGGGTTACGGCGAGGATGAACCCGCTTTGATATTCAGGGGTTACATAAAATCTATCGAGCAGAAAAACGACGGAATGCCGACAAGCTCGGACATCCCGACGGTTATCGAGCTTGTCGACGGCAAAAACGCTTGCACAAATTCGTTTATGAACAAGAATTACCGTGAGAGCGTAACCAGTACAGCGGTTATAAAAGACTGCGTTTCGGCAATGGGCTTGAGTGTCGGGAAGTTTGACGATAATATCCCGCAAAAAACCTATTACGGCTATAAAGCGGTCGGTTATCCGCACGTAATTTTGCAGAAAATATGCACCGCATTAGGTATAAAATTCAGCATCCAAAACGGACTTGTACATATACTTTCCCCCAATCTCCCGACGGACGAGGACAAGGCTTTTGTGCTTAATTTAAGCAATTCGGCCCGTCCTCGACGTTTGGGGAATGACGAGATTATGATACCTGCGGCTTTTATCCCGCAGATTGGCATAAACGATTCCGTTAAATGTGAATTCAGCGAATTTTCGGGAATTGCCCGGGTGGGTCGAATTCACGCATACGGAAACAATTACGGCAAAGCGCCGGTTACAGAGATATTTATAAAAACGAGGCAGGCATGAGAGATTATCACGACAGTTTGGAAGATTTATTTAACGGACTTGCGGCACAAATTTTTGTAGAAAAGCCCTGCAAGGTGGTGAACGTAAACTCGCAGTATTCGGTCGATATTGAATACTACGGCGCAAACGGCACGGATTACTTGTACAACGTACCCGTAAAACATTT
>CALVAZ010000047.1 GCA_944325675.1 Candidatus Gastranaerophilales bacterium | reverse complement strand
AAATAAGCAAAAGGACAATACTTACTGCTGCCGACTTTTGGATGTCTATTGCTGCTTTGGTCGTTATGACAGTAATTTCGGTTTATTTAGGCGGATATATTTTCGGGGTTATACGTAACTCTTTTGACGATTTTAAAGAAGGAATTTTACCGGAATTTGACAAAAGCTGGTTCAAGATATTTTTTAAGGCATTGCCTGTTCAGCTTTGCTGGATTTTGTATATTTTGGGAATTTTCTTAATCTCTGTTATACTTAAAGTTATTTTGTCAGTAGTTATTACACCGGCTTTTGCAACAATTCTTGTATGCCTGCTGTTTGGTATATTATCAATTATAATATGCATGATGTTGCCGTTTGTGTTTACTGTATTTGCTAAAGAATACAAACGTGACGGATTATACAGATTCAATATTATATTTGAATACCTTGGCAAAACCGCCAAAAGTGTTTTGTGGCTTTTGGTGAGAGCTATTCCGTTTTTCCTTATTATTATGATAATAAGTATTTTCGGCTACGGTAATAATGTTTTTGCATATTTATTGTCAGCCTTAGGCGCATACCTTTTAACAATACTGCAGTACGCTATGAGCTTCTGTTACGTTCAAATTTACAGGGAAAAAATTGAAACTGTTGAATAAATTGAAAGCGGGCTTTTAAAAGCCCGCTTTTTTTGAAAACTTTTAAAACTCCATTTTTTTGCATTCCCATTTTTTAGAAAGCTCTTCAAACAAAACATTTGCGCTATCATCCAACACCTCAAGCAGAACGATACCGCTATTAGAGCACATATCACCCACAGCATCGTGCAATCCTATACGTGTTTTGATTCCGCAGCCGTATTCGGTAATCAGTTTTTGGAATGCTTCAGCGTCAGATTTTCTGTTTTCCAATTTCACTCCGATAATTGTTTTCATAATAACCCTCCGTAATTTATGTTATTGGACTTTTTTATTTTCTTGTATTAAAAAGAAAGTACCTTAGCCTAATTAAAATATATCATAAAAAAATAACACCCTCTATTGGGTGCCATTTTTATATAATGTGATAATCGACTACTGTTGATTATCTTCGGCTTGAAGCTGTTTTTTCTTGATATTGTGCACAACCGCATCAACAAGTAACTCGTAGGACTTCATACTCTCTATATGAGGAAATTCTGCCTTGAGTTGTTCTCTGACCATTGCTTCCAGCTTTTGTGCGTCAGACATTGATTGCAGATTAACCCCGCTAACCATTTGGACATAATCCGTTGAGGTTTTGTCTGCGTTTTTATTTGCAAAATTGAGCCATCTTAATCTCGGGCTGATTTCTGATTTTAACTTTTTAACAATTTTTAAATTTTGGAATCGGTCAAACATCACTACCTCTGTTTTGCCTTCTGGTAATATTTTAAAGTACCCTGAAGAAAAATATTTACTTTTTTAAGAGCATTATTTACAAAATTTAATATATTTACTTAAAAGTCAATTATAACTTGCTAAAATCCGCGAGGACTTCGTATTTGTGTTTCAATAAAGTCAACAAAGATTGTCTGTTTTTCTTAACATTTTCATCCTTATCCATTACCAAAACATCCTCGAAAAACTTTGCAACGACAGGATTTATAGCTTCTAAAGCTTCTAAATAAGCACCGTATTTAAAGTTTTCATTCACAGAAGTAACAGCTTCATAGAGCATGCTCTCAGCGGGCTCTTTAAACAATTTTGTATCAACGGGCGCTGAATTTTCCTCCTTCAAGATTCTTATAACCCTGTTGGCGCATTCAAGCATTTGTTCAGACTCCAATGTTGAAACAATTTTAACCCTTTCAAGGTAGTCATTCAAATCGCACAGCGGATTTTTTACTCCCGCACAGGCTTCCAAGACATTCTTTCTGTACTTATCAGAAAGCATAATTATAAGACGCTGAACGAAAAATTCGTTTACTTCATCCGCACAATCTTTTTGCACAGGGAGAAGTTTTACGGCTTTATCAATATATTTTTTAATATTTATTTTCAACCCTGCATCAAAAACAGTTCTCATAACGCCAAGCGCAGCACGACGCACCCCAAGCGGGTCAGACGAACCTGTCGGCTTTTTACCATCTGCAAAAACGGCGCAAATAGTATCCAATTTATCCGCAATACCAACAATCTGACCTTCAATAGACTTTGCGGTTTCACTTTCGGCATTTAGAGGGAAATAATGCTCCTTAATGCCCAATGCAACACGGTCATCTTCTTTGGAAACTTTTGCATAATCAGCACCGATAAAGCCCTGCAATTCGGTAAATTCAAACACCAAGCTGGTCGTCAAATCAGCCTTACAAAGCAATGCAGTTCTTTCAATTGTAGGAGATGTTTCACCCAAATCTTTTGCTATATCTTTGGAAAGCTCAATAATTCTTTGAGTTTTGTCATAAACTGAGCCCATACCCTTTTGGAATGTAACCCCTTTCAAATCTTCGACATAGTCAACCAAAGGCTTTTTAGTATCTTCAGTAAAGAAAAACACAGCATCATCAAGCCTTGCCTTAATTACACGCACATTACCCGCTTTTATATTATCAAATTCATCACCTATATAATTTGTCATAGTAATGAACTTGTTGATTAACTTGCCGTCCTTATACAAAGCAAAATATCTCTGATGGACAGCCATTACGGTAACAGTAACTTCTTCCGGAATTTGAAGATATTTCGGGTCGAATTCACAAACAGCAGCCACCGGATATTCCGTAATAAATGTTACCTCATCAAGCAAATCATCCGAGTATCTAACGGTTGCACCGAGTTTCTCAGCTTCTTTTTGAGCTTTTTCAACGATAATTTGTTTTCTTTCGTTTTGGTCAACAATAACACATGCATTGCGCATAGTTTCGATGTAATCATCCGGATGCCCAATCATAACCTTTTGCTGTGCAAATCTGTGACCGCGTGAATATATTGAAGATTCTTTATCAATAATTTTTATTTTAACTTCTTCTCTGTCCAAAACTGAAACAATCCATCTAATCGGACGTGAGAATTTTTCATCATTATATCCCCATCTCATAAAATGAGAGCCTTGTAGCTTCATAACAATCGACGGGACATTTTCCTTCAAAAGCTCAACGATTGACTTACCTTTAATTACAATTTTTGCGTGAATATAATCATTTTCGATGTAAACATCTTGGGGCTTTAGACCGTTTTTATTCAAGAACCCTTCGCCTGCTTTTGTAAGATTACCATTCTCATCGTAAGCGACTTTTTTTATCGGACCTTTAACGATTTTTTCTTCATCAGGACTTTTTGATGACAAGCCGCCGACAATAACGGCTAAACGCCTTGGAGTAGCATAAACCTCCACCTTGTCGTAATCTATTTTGTTTGAGTTTAAAAACCCTTCAAAGCCGGCTTTTAACTGCTCAATAGCTGAAGGTATAAACCTGTAGGGTAATTCTTCCGTTCCGATTTCCAATAAATATTTACTCATTTGTCATCCTCATATCAGTTTTTAACCGAATTATACCTGAAACAAAAACTATTGTAAACAGGAAAAACCGCAGATTTTCATCTGCGGCTAAACATCCGGGGGGATGTTTTATTTAACAAGTTTTTCTAATCTTTCAATTCTTGCTTTTAATTCTTCATTTTCCTGCTGAAGTTTTTTAATTTCCTCATCATGGCAATTAAGTTTAATTAAGGCAGTTTTCACTTCACCAATCAAGCTCTGTGTAATTTTATCCAACTCCTTGATAGCATTAACCATCGTGAAGAAAATATCCTCTTTTCTCAACATAAGATAACCGTCAGCGTCTTTTGTTACAGCGTTAGGGAAAATCTTCTGCACTTCTTGAGAAATCACACCCACGCGCGGTGTTTTTTCTTTATCTTTTTTGAAGGTAAAGTTATATATCTTAAGCTCCCTCAATTTTTCAAGCCCGCCTTTGTATTCACCTTTAACATT
>CALVAZ010000046.1 GCA_944325675.1 Candidatus Gastranaerophilales bacterium | reverse complement strand
TTTTTTGAAGTTGTCGATCAAAATTTGTGAAATTTCTTTGTATGATTCAGTGACATTTTCACCATTTCTTAAATAATCAAACGGACAAATAAAACTATAAGTAATTTCGTTATCATGTAATAACGCTCGACCGCCGGTTAAACGACGAACAACATCAATATTTTCAGACTTCAAAAAATCATAATCCAAAAAGTCATCTTTTTGATTTCTGCCTAAGGAAATACACGCAGGAGACCAACCATATAACCTAAAAATTGGTTCTTTCAAGTTTTTAGAAATAGCATCATCCAGCAAATTGGAGTCAATCTGCATGTTTTCAGCACCTGTTTTCACTTCATAGGGTACAAACTTCATTTTTCAGACTTTTCCCTTGCAGCTAATTCTTTTTCAAATTGCACAAAAACCTCATTACCCACAAATTGCTCAAGGGCTGCACGTTTTGCATAGAAATCAGATTTAGCTTTGGATTGCATATCCAAAGATGTTCTGTAATAAGCATCAGTAATCAAAATTATTTCTCTTGAAGCATCTTGTGCCAATTCGTAATTTTTCTTGCGCTGCTTGACTAATTTATCAATCATATCAAGTTGTTTTCTTGCTGTCATATAATCATAATATAGGTCAACCGCTCTTTGTTGTAAATCTTCAATTTTACGGACAAGAATAATCATATCGGCATCATTTACTTTTGTATATTTATAATTCAAAGCTTTAGTATCTTGGGACATAATTCCAAGTACATTACCTCCGATTAAAGACCCTGCCGCAAGAACCGGGTTACCCATGCCGGCACCCACCATAGTTGACATACTTGCGATAGTTGTAAGAACTTTTTTAACAGATTTTTCATCGGGCTTGTCGGCATCAGGGTTTGCCAACTTGTATAAGGCAAAATTGATAGTATCACTTTGAGTTGCAGCTCCGCGCCATAATAAAGACAAATCCGATATCATTTCCTTTTCTTCTAGCCCGAGTTCTGATGAAATCTCACTTGACATTCTTTTTAAACTCAAATCTGCATACGTTAAATCATTCGGAGTATGTTCAATTGATGTATCTTTTTCTGCATATTCTTTTTTTACAGGCTGAACTTCTGCCTGCACATACAATTTTTCGGGTGAATCAGAAGTACCCAACCTATATGCAGGATCTTTAGGAAAATTCAAGTCATTGTATTCAAGTGCAAAAACGCTATTCCCTAAAACAAGTAAAAGTGCTAATAATAACAAATTATTTTTTCTTATCATTTGCACCTCCCGCTTTATCACCTATTAAGGCTGCATTGTAGTTGTATTGGTATAAATTCAGATTATCAACAACCTTTTTACCAGCAAGACGTTGAAGTTCAAGATGATATTTCTTAGCTGTTTGCATATAATAAAATTCCTCAATAACAACATTGTCATATAATGAAGACGATATTGCTATCTCCAAAAAATCCTCCTCATCCATAGCTTTTGCATAATTTTTACTGTACAAAAGCTGCCTTGAACGAGTTTCTTTTAATTGTATAAGAGAATTTTTGTAATTATAGTAAGCATTAATAATTTTATCCTGCAAACTTTCAACAAGTCCTGCAAGCTCAATTAATTCAGTATCGGTCAATGGAATCTCTTGAGGCATATTTTTACGATTAATCAGATTTTGTGCCAACCTGCCGGCTGCAAAAGCTCCCGTTGAAAGCATATAATCAGACCCGACGGCGTACGGGATAAATGAAGAACCGGCAACAATTGCCGATAAAGTCTTAGCCATTAAGGATGAATGAATACGTCTTTGGCTTTCCGGTGTTGAAAGTTTTTTAAGTGCAAACCCTATAACCTGATTATTTTCAACTGTCCCCTTCCAAAGATTTTCAATATCTTCAAGATCCTTTTCTTTTTGTAATTTAACAATCTCCTCCATGACAGCTTTGTCGTTAATTACTATAGAATCTTTTAACTTGACATTAGACTTTGGAATTTCAATTTTTTGCTCATGAACATTGTCCAGCTTGATTTCATCAGCCAAACACATACTCCCAAACATTATTAATAATAAAGATACTAAAACCCTTCTCATAATAAAGTTATAGCATAAGAAAATAATAAATCCAACGATTGATTAAGTTTTACATCTTTTGGAGGTACTGCAAAAATCCGAAAAATTTTAGAATGGGTATGTAGTTAAGAATAAGAGCTTATTCAGGGGAGAATATGACAAAGAAATCACAATACATGAGCAATCCCGTTAAAAGTTCTGCCGATTTGCTCAAAAAAGCCGATGAATTACGCAAGAAAAATGATTATAAAGAAGCTATTTCAAACTACCTTAATTCAATCATGTTAAAACGTGATAATAATGCGTCATATTATGGTCTCGGAATTTGCTATAAACATCTTGAGAACTACTCAAAAGCAATACATTATTTGGAAAAATCCGCAGAAATTGACAAAGAAAATTATAATACATATTTTGAACTTGGAATATGCCATCTCTTGGAAGGAATACCTTGCGGAGCAATCAAAAATTTTGTAAAAGCGGTTCAAATAAATCCTGACAACCCTGAGGCCATACTGCAACTTGGCATCTCACATGAACTTTGCGAAGAATATGACATGGCATTGATGATTTACCAAAAGCTTATCGAAAATTCTCCCGAATATATTAAAGCCTATGATCACAAATCTTCTCTTTTAATGAAAATGGAAAGGTACAAAGAAGCCTCTATTTTGCTAAATCAAATGTTAAAAATGGATCCGCAAAATTCTAAAGCATACGCAGGGATAGGAATATGCTTCGATAAATTGGGTAAAAAAACAGATGCTCAAAGATATTACAGGAAATTTTTACTCAATAAACCGGAATCTTCACAAGCAAGTTTTGTTAAAACAAGAATGCAAAAATTAAAAGCCTGCAAAACTGGTAATAAGGTTCTATCCATTGTCTAAATAATTTTTATATAACTTCACCTTTTAAATACCAAGTTTTTGCACCTGATATCCTGACATTAACAAATTGACCTGTCAAATCTTTTTCACATGGAATATGGACAGTCTTATTATTTCGTGTTTTACCTGTATTGATATATTTGCCGCGTCTTTCATAAAAACTTTCAACCAAAACTTCCATTTCACGGCCGACATATTTTAGGTTTGACTTAAGGCAATTTTCCTGAACCTTTTTGTTTAAACGTTGGAAGCGTTCATTTTTAATATTTTCAGGAATGTACTTATCCACCCATTTTGCGGCAACTGTTTTTTCTCTTGGTGAATATGCAGCAACATTTGAATAATCCAATTCAAATTCATCAATGGCAGTCAAAGTTTCTTCAAATTGCTCCTCAGTTTCACCAGGGAAACCTGCTATAAAATCGCTTGTAATGGTAACATCAGGAACCATGTCACGAACTTTTTTAACAATTTTTGCATAAGTTTCCCTATCATAGCGCCTGTTCATCTTTTTCAAAACTTCACTTGAGCCTGATTGCATAGGGATGTGGAAATATTCACAAACCTTATCAAGCTCTACAACAGTTTTTATAAGTTCATCAGTAATATCAGTCGGGTAAGATGTTACAAATCTTATCCTAAAATTACCTTCCAAGGCATTCAAATCACGCAAAAGATCAGCAAGTCTGTAATTTTTATCTTTAAAATCTTTGCCATAGCTGTCGACATTTTGTCCCAAAAGAGTAATTTCCTTATGCCCCTCTGCCAAAGCATCCTTAGCCTCTTTTATAATAACCTCCGGCAATCTTGAACGCTCACGTCCTCTTGTATATGGAACAATACAGTATGTACAAAAATTATTACAGCCCTCTGTAATATTAATCCATGCATTGACTGATTTTACACGCTTTATACTGAATCCTCTGGTATCCTCAGTCTTATGTGTTTCAGTACATTCGCATACCTTCTCGCCATTTTCGACAGCTTTAACTATTTCAGGAAGTTTATAAATATTGTGAGTTCCTAAAACAAAATCAACGTACGGAGCACGTTTGAAAATCTTTTCAGCTTTTTGTTGCGCAACACAACCACAAAACCCTATTTTTAAATTCGGATTAGATTCTTTTTTCCATTTTCCCCAAGTACCAATCAAACTGTAAGCCTTATCCTCACTCAATTGTCTTATTGAGCATGTGTTAACCATTAACAAATCCGCTTTTTTAGGATTTTCAATTTCTTCGTAACCAAAATGCGAAAGCATACCCAGCATTCTCTCGGTATCTGACTTGTTCATTTGGCATCCCATAGTTTCTATATAAACTTTTTTCATAATTCCCTTTCAAATATATTAAAA
>CALVAZ010000045.1 GCA_944325675.1 Candidatus Gastranaerophilales bacterium | reverse complement strand
AAGGTTTTATCGACTTTTTAAATGATTGATTTTATAGAAAGCAGCATTAAAATAAGGTTATGATTAAAAAAATATTCATAACCTTATTTTTTTCCGTAATTGCACTTTCAGCATTTGCTAAAGATGTCGATTATGAACAAATATACAGGGATTTACCAGTTCCGACACATAAATATGTCCACGGGATTGACCCCGGTGAATTCTATGATATGAAAGACAGCGCCTGGTCACCGTACCCATTATTTAGGCTGACGGGTCCCTTGTTTTTTAAAACTATAACAATAGAACCCGGGTATTATCTTTTGACCCCGAGAGAACATGAGGGCAATTGGTATATGCTTTTCAAGGAACAGGGAAAAGTAAAATACATAATTCCTGTATATGATAGAGATATAACACCTGAATTTTTCTACGATGAAAATTTGCCAAAACCCCAATTGACTTGGTCACAGCGTGTGCATATAAACTTTTTGGACTTTGTAGGGAAACATTTTAAAAGTTCAAAACGAAAACCTGCACCACAAACATACTTGGAAGCAACAGATCTGGACAACAACTACTTATCTTTAGTTGTTTACTGGGGTTCACACAGGTACTATATGGTATTTAGAACGGTAGAGCTGTAAAGATTAAAAAGCTAAAAGATTTTTTATATCAATTTCAAGTATTTGCGATAATTTTAGAATTTTTAATATAGACATATTTTCCTGACCACGCTCAATGCGGCTTATGTATTCACGTGAAACACAAGCTTTTTCAGCAAATGACTCCTGCGTGTAGCCTTTTCGTACACGTTCAGCTTTAATATTTCTGCCTAATTGTTTCAAAAGTTCAATATCATTATTATACATATTACTTATATTTTACTATATTGACATATTTATTCTGGTAACTTATAATATCTATTAATGAGAATATATAGGTTCTTATAAAAGGGGGTTTTATTGAGTAAGTATTACAATAATTATAAAAAAGAAACAGCTTTTACATTAGCAGAAATACTTATAACTCTCGGTATTATAGGTATTGTAGCAGCCATAACTATACCAACTTTGATATCAAAATATAGAAAATACATTGCAGAAACTCGATTAAAGGTATTTTATAGCACATTTAATCAAGGTATAAAACTTGCGGAAGCAGATTTCGGAGACAAAATGCAATGGGATGTTTTCAAGGATGGAACAGCTGAAGATGGAGAACTAAATTCCTATAAATGGTTCATGAAATATCTTGCACCGTACATTAAAACGGTAAAAATAACCAAAACAAATGAGGGGCAGACAGCACTATATTTGCCTAATGGAAGTGCAGTTCAATTTGCAGCAGGATTAATTGAGTTTTATCCAGAAGCAGAAACCTTCAACAAATGTAAATTTAGTAAAACCAAAACATGCCGTAATGCTGTAGATAACTTTGCATTTATGTATGCACCAACGAAAGTAGGGTACATAGGACACTACAAACAAGGTGTTGAACCATATACGTGGAACTGGAACGGTGAAAAATCAGATTTATATACAGGACATGGCTATAGTTCCACCTACGGTTGCAACAAAGACAGCACAATAGCTTTTTACTGCACAAAACTAATCCAGATGAATGGATGGAAGATTCCTGATGATTATCCGTTCAAATTTTAAAAGTAAGTTCTCTTACTCTTCGCTGTCATCTTCATCAGTTTCATCTGTTTTAATCTTATCAACAACCATTTTTGCCATTTCCTTTGCAATCAAGTGTTGAGTTGCTTCAGGACAGTTTTGTAACATGTTCATAGCTGTTCTTAACGTCGTATCAATATCATACCAGCGGCCTTTTCTGTTATCGTCCAAACCTGAGCCTACGGCATTGATAATATCTTCGACAGCTTCAAATTTTTCATCTTCAATATTGTGCTCAATAATAATTTTAATCAAATTAAGTGCAATTCTGATTTGAGTCTGATCGTCACTATGCTCAAGTGTGCTTACTGCCTGTGATAACACAGGATCTTTGTCATACCAACGTCTTTGATGGTTACTGTATTCTTCTTTCATTTTCCCGTCTCCTTTTTATCCTAATTTAAATGTTACTCCTTTTGTGCCTTTTGGGTATTCCCACTTTATACATTTTTTTTCACAAGCAACCCTGCATGCACCACATTCCAAGCAATTTTCAAAATTTACCACTAACTTTTGATTTGCTTCGTCCCACTCGTAAACATTTGCAGGACATATTTTTGTACAAATCTTGCTTGTACACATTCCACACATCTCGTTATCTGGATTCAAGTGTGAAACAGTGTCTGGTGAGTATTTAACTGTAAATAATTTATCTTCTAATACCATTTTAAAATACTCCATACAAGTTTTATACCATGCCAAAAATCACTTAAAATATTCAAAATTTTGCGTTCTTTAAAGAATTTTGACACAAAATCGTAGTATTTTTGACGTTTCGGAACACTGTCAACTGACGTAAACATTTTGAAAAACGAATTAATTGTTCTTAAATAATAATCCAAAAACGCATCGCTTTTTTTGTGTGCAATATCCATCAAATCTTTGTAAGTAATTAAATCTTTCATAACGAAAGAATTTTTCAATTTTTCTTCATATTTACGAAGTGATTTTGCAGAAAAATCACCTGAATTAATTGCATCAACAGCAGCTTCACCTGCCAATTTTCCACTAATCATAGCAAGATTGGTACCTTCCCAGTGCAAGTTATTAACAAGCATTGCAGCGTCACCAACAATCATAACCCCATCAGAGGACAATTTCGGGATTTTATTATATCCGCCTTCGGGTATCAAATGTGCCGAATATTCCTGCAATTCACCGTCTTTTATCAAAGGTGCAATTGTCGGATGTGATTTAAGCTGCTCCAACAAATCATACGGACGAATTCCTCTTTCTACCAGCTCACTCAAAGTTATACCAAGCCCTATGGTAATTGAATTTGAATTTGTATACATAAATGCAAGCCCAAGCATACCTAACATCGGTCCGCCAAATATCTCATATATACAGCCTTCACCATCTGAGATATTAAACCTGTCATTGATTTTTTCTTTATCAAGCTTAATAACTTCTTTTACGCTTAATGCAACATCTTTCGGCTGAATTTCTTCCCGTAAACCAATCTGTTTTGCCAAAAGTGAATTGACACCGTCTGCTAAAACAACTATATCCGCATAATAATCTTCTAACTCAGTTTTTACACCGACAACCTTGCCATTTTCAGTCAAAAGTTCACGAACAACGGTTTTTTCAACCAGATAAACCCCCTCTTTTTTGGCTTCATCAGCCATCCACCTGTCAAATTTACCTCTGATTACAGTGTAGCTGCCTGCCGCTTCGGTTTTGTTTTTGTAAGAAATTACCGTGCTGTCATCTTCACCTAAAATTGCGAACTTATGATCAACATTCTTGCGTTCCAAAGGGGCAGATGCTTCAAAATCAGGGAAAATTTCTTTTGTTGGTTGTGTATAAATAGCCCCGCCAAAAACATTTTTACTTCCGGCAAAAGAACCACGCTCAATTAGGACGACTTTTTTCCCTCCGCGAGCAATAGTAACAGCGCAAGATATCCCTGCAGGGCCTGCACCAACGACAATTACATCAATTTTATTATTTTGCTCACTCACTTTATCCTACCCCTTATTTAATGATTATACAATAAATTTTATTCGTTGTAAAATAGTTAATATGATTATAACTGCAGGCAAATATAAAGGACAAAAGATTAATACACCCGATGAAAGTATCACTCGTCCTACATTATCAAAAGTCAGAATGAGTGTTTTTAACACTTTACAATCAATCATAAATTTTGAAGGGAAAAGTTTTCTTGATATGTATGCCGGCTCAGGCATTATGGGCTTGGAAGCTATATCAAGAGGTTTTGGCAAAACCATTGCCATAGAAAAAAATTTAAAAGCTGCAAGCGTTATAAAAAATAATTTCAAAAAATTTGAACATTCGCCTGAATTATATATAGGTGACAGTTTGAAAATAGCCCCAAAACTCGAATCAAAGTTTGATGTCATATATATTGATCCGCCATATTTTGCGGGGATATATGAAAACAGTTTAAATGTAATAAAAAGCATTGCCTCAAATATTATAATTCTGGAACACGTCGGTGAAATCGAATTTTGCGGATACAAAGTGCTTAAACAGAAAAAATACGGCGACAAATTCATAACATTTCTTACAACTATTTAAAACTCTCATTGTACATTTGCTCAAAGGTCTTACCACCTTCTTCTATCGCATAATTTGAACCAATTATATCAGAAATTCCTCTATTCAAATTGCCCCTAAGTATGAATGAGAATATATCATAACCCCACTTATTAGGGCCTTTGAAACCATTTATATCAACGGCATAAATAGGAATTTCACGAGGATAAGCTATTATGTATATTCCATCAGATAAAACTGAAACTGGATAATTATTTTTTACATTGTTGTCCGAAAAATTACCATTTGGGTCATACTCCACATCGGGGTTTATTTCAGAATTGACTATATCTGCGCCCCTGAAATCCTTTGGTAAGCAACCCTGTTCATATGCATGATCTTTGCATATTTTGACTGTTTTTAGTGTATTAATGAATAATTCTTCTTGAAATTTTTCACATTCACTCATAGGGCCATTATAGTCAGAAGGAATCGGCAATCCTGTTTCGGCACAAATAAGTTGACTTATACATACACCAAATTCATTTTTTACAGCACATGTAAACGTACAATTATTAGTATATGGATTACCTTGTGTAGTCCAATAATGACATTTTACAGGTCTACCACTCATTGTTTGTATACCGAATACTGCCTGAGAAAACGTGCTGTAAAACTTCTTGAATTGGTTCTTTAATACAGCATTTTGTATATTCTTAGATATCGTCGGTATAGTAATTGCCGCAACCACACCAACAATACCTAGAGTTATCAAAACTTCCGCTAAAGTAAATCCTTTTTTGAATCTATAAATCAGCATATATAAATTATAGTTTTTGTTGACCATAGTGTCAAGATATTTACTATAACTACTTAGAGGAGTTGCCCCCCCCCGATGTTTGCTAATTTCATCTGCCTTCCTCCTTTGCTATGGTAATTGTAACATATTTTTTAGTAATTTGCAACAAAACAAGCCGGTCATAAATGACCGGCTTGAATACTATTTTTCAAGAAACTATTTTACAAGTTCTTTGAATTTTTTACCAGCTGAGAATGCAGGAACTGTTTTAGCAGCAATTTTCAACACTGCACCAGTTTGTGGATTTCTACCAGTTCTAGCAGCTCTTTTACGTGGTTCAAAAGTACCAAAGCCAACTAATGTTACTTTTTTGCCTTTAGCAACTGTTTTTTGAATTGTTTCTATTGTTGCACCAATAACATCACCAGATGCTTTTTGAGAAACTTTTGCTTTTTTTGATACTTCTTTTACTAATTCTTCTTTGTTCATTACGAACCTCCTTCTTCCTTTTGCCTACGGTAAACAAGAAACCATTTTCTTTCCGCATGCTTTTTTCTATCGACAAAACTTATTATAACACTTTTTTTGGTTTTGGCAAGCTCTTTTTTATTTTTTTTTGCAATATACAGTGGATATACACCGTTATATATGACTAAAACCTAACCACACAAGCTATTTTGAGGATAAAAAACGTCTAATGATAGTACTCTGGGTTTATACGGGCAAACTTAACATTTTTGTAAAAATATTGTAAAATTTGATATGCGTTATAGCCTTGTTTTGCAAGATTATTGGCACCATGCTGCGACATACCGACACCATGCCCGTTTTTCTTTACATTGTCATCATAAGAAGGAACCGACCTTATGAACGGCAAATCATTTCCCCAAGCTGCAGAAGCATTTATAGTTTGTCCGCCGGCAGAGGCAGAATAATATGCCGGTATAATTTTTAAATCATAAATTAAAACAAGCCCCTTTGTATCTTCAACAATTTGATTAGTCTTTGAAGTTTCGGCGGTTGCACCCCCATATACCTGATCTTCTGTGGTGTCATTTAAATCATATCCAAATTTAGCACGCTTACCAAGATTTGCAAGTGCAAAACTTCTTGCCGCTATTGCCTGAGCCTTCAAAGCCTCAGCTTCCCAACCTGAAGGCATTTCTGACGGAACTACACCTTTGATGTAATCCTCAATATTGACATCGTTTATCACGGTAATTTTGCCTTCTTTGTTTTGTATCATTAAATTCCCGCGATACCACTTATTTTTTACACTTACAAAACCTTCTTTTTCCGTCTTAAGAACAACATTATCGCTATCAATTTTATAATACTTTCCGTTGTACTTTATAGCAAGTTTGTTTCTGTATGGCCTTACTTCATAACCCTTCATAGCATCTAAAGAACATACGCTATGATTGGTATTTGCATCAATAATTACTGCCTCAGTACTTGCACCAATACCAATTTCTTTTACAGCAGTCTGAAGCCCTATCTTTATAGCATAACAAGGATTTTGACATAAAAAATTAATTAAAAATAATGCTATAACAATCTTTTTCATATAAGCATTATAACATATCGAAAAAACAATTTACTTAAGCCATTTGATTGATTTTTTGGGACTTGAAATCCCAACTTGCTTCAACATCTTTTGCCAAAATTTTACCTAAATATTCACCACCGCAATATGAAGCGATTGATGCGCCAACAAACAATAAACCATTAATTATCATTCCAACCTTGTTTCCAACAGGAAGCTTTTTTATTAAACTTGGCAAAACTTTTTTAGCAGCACTTTCACCTGCAAACATTCCTGATAGTGCAGCAACCTCAGTTATAGCAGCAGATGCCTTATCCTCTGCCATTGCAACTTTTATACCACCTGATACGCAAATCAAAGGATTTACATTTTTTGTTGCCCATTTAACACCCTTTAGTGCGTAATCAACCGGTTTACTCTTTTGTGCCAAATTTTCAAAAACACTCACGGCAGCATCAGCGCCCTTTGCAATAGCTTTATTATATTTTGCAACCTCTCCGCACACATTTATACCCTGAGCAGCTGCAACAGGCGCTCTGCCAATCTCACCGTTTTCGGTTTTTCCAACATTTCTATATGCAAATATTAATGAAGAAACTGGATTTGCCATAATTTGACACACCTAACACTATACACATTTATATAAAGTATTTTTTTTATATGAAATTGCGTATGCTGAAAAAATATTTACATTTTTAACAATTATAAAGCTATTACATCTGCAAGAATCTTGTTATGTTGATATTTCCTGAAAAACTGTTATAATAACAATTATGAAAAAAATATTGTTAACTTTAATTTTGTTATTTGGATTTAGCAATTACTGTTTTGCTGATGAGTTGGATAACATTCAACTTCCAATGAGAGATTATGACGGAATAGAACTCCCTGCAGGGACCTTTATTCCAATTATAAATACTCAAGAAATTTCAACCGAATATTGTCCCGAGGGCTATAAGGTCAAATTCATTTCTACAAATGATTTATACCTTCATGAAACAAATGTAATTCCAAAAGGTACCGAATTTTATGGGTATATTGAAAAAATTAACGAGCCAGTTGTAGGAACACATGCATCAATGAAAATTAAAGTAACAAAATTGCTTCTTTCCGATACGTTTGAAATTCCGATAAAAGGATATATATACACTTCAAACGACAACTTGATAGGCGGGGGGCTTACGGCACCGGCAGAATATGTTAAAGTTCCTCATTTTCAACAAAAATTCCAGGGAAGATTCTGGTCACACCGCGGTCCAACACTACAAATAAGACCAGGCGCAAAACGTAAAATGGGCGAACACACAAAAGTAAATGCAGGAGAAGAAGGCCTTATTATTTTAACATCACCTGCCTACATAACACACACATTAACAAATTGACAACTTCCAAATAATAAAATATAATGTGAAATAAAGAAAGGGGAGCATTTATGTCTAAAAAATTAAATATATTACTTGTAACCATACTTTTGACAAGTACTACAACGTTTGCAGCTGCAAATTTCAATTATACCCAAAATACTCCTGCACCGTTATATCAACCAAACTATTATCAACAAAACAATTATAATTTTAACAATAACACACTTAAAGGAAGTGTTGTATCGGTTCCTGCAGGACAGGAATTTAAAACCGTTGTGACAACACCTTTAAGCTCAAATAATCTAACCTTGGGGCAAAATGTCACTGTTGCACTAGGTTCGGATTTTTACTACGGAAATAATCTCATTGCACCGGCAGGAAGTTCAGTAACCGGTACAGTTCTTGAAGTTTCCAAAGCAAAACGTGGAAGTATGAATGGTAAATTATTAGTAAGATTTACCCAAATAGTAACTCCATACGGTATTCAAATACCTATATCAGCCGTTATCAAAACCAACGATAACACAGGCGTTTTGGTGGGAGGAACTAAAGTAGATGTAACAAAAGAATACACAAAAGATGTTGCAATAGGTGCAGGAGCCGGAGCAGTTACAGGTGTTGTTGTGAGTGCATTATCAGGCGGTGATCTCGGAAAAGGGACAGCGCTTGCAACCGCAGCAGGCGGAGGTATCGGGTTAGCAAAATCAATTTGGGATAAAGGAAACGATGTCGAGATTCCAGCAAATGCCACAATAGATTTAGTACTTACCCAACCTATCACGGTAGCACCTACTTTAAATCAGACTAATTATTAGTAAATTAGGTAATAATTTTATTTTGGATTTAAAATAAAATTATTACGAGGTTCATATAAAAAGGGAAAAATGTCTATCTTAGGGAAATATATAGATAACACAATTGAAGAAGAGTCAAGCGAAGATAATAGCTACACAACGCCGGCAGTTTTGCGGGAAGATAAAGATGAATTAACACTAAAAAAATCCATCGTAATTTCAACTATTCTGCACCCGTCTGTTCTTGCTATAGCTTGGCTTGTGTTTGTTATACTGGCATTTTTCGGAATCCATTTTGCACTTTTTGAAAGACCGAAACCAAAACTTAACGATATAGAATTTGTATTGGTAGATAGGGAGGAGACTCCTTTAAACAAAAATACACCATACCGTGCTGACAGGAATTCAAGGACAGGCGGCGTAAATGACCCGACGAAAAAGGTATCAATGCCTTCTCCGTCACCATCGCAAGCAAGACCTGCACAAACTCCTGCCGCAAGCACACCGGCAAAAACACCTAAACCGGCACAACAACCGAAGGCAGCACAACCTGTTAAAAAACCGGCACCAGCTGCACAACCTGCACAACAAAAAGCTGTTGAACAGGCAAAACCGCAGCCGCCAACGGCACGTCCATCTTTGAAACCGCCGATGACACCAAAGGTAGTCCAAAAGCCTTCATCTGCATTTAAAGTTCCTGTACCGGCAGGCGGAACAAAATCAGGAAGCTATTCAACAGGTCCTATAAGCGGCTCAGGTTCATCAAATAAAGGTGGAAGCAGCGGAAGCTATGCGCCTGCACCATCTCTGGCTCCGACAGGCGGAAGTTCTTCATCAGGCTCACGTCTTGCACAAGGCGGAAGCGGCGGAACAGGAACAGGCAATATCGGAAACCCAGGCGGCGGTGGCGGCAGACCAGGTATTGATGCAATAAGAGAACCTGATTTCGGACCTTATATGAGAGATCTTCAAAGAAGAATAAAGATGAATTGGGATCCGCCTAAAGGTAATGAAAGCAAACGTGTTGTTCTTTTATTTAAAATCGCAAAAGACGGAAGATTGCTTTCTTGCAGTGTATTCAAATCTTCAGGCTTGCCAAGTGCAGACAAAGCCGCAATTAATGCAGTTCAGTTGACCGCACCTTTCAGACCTTTGCCTGCGGAATTTAAAGGACAAAGTATTGATATCCAATTTACATTTGACTATAACGTATTTGGAGCATCAGGATATAACTAAAAAATAAGTACATAAAAAGAGGATAAAACTATGGAATTATTATTACACTCAATCAAACTTGACTGGCCGGTATTGCTGCCTATTTTGGTATGTTCAATATTGGTTGTTGCAGTTGTTATCAACAGATTTTCTTTTTACAAAAGAAACAAAAGAGATGTAGTTCTTTTTATACCTAAATTACAAAAAGAACTTGCAAAAGACAATCTTCAAGGTGCTCAAAATCTTGCAATTCAATGCGGCGGAGTAATCGGAGAAGTTACGGAAGAAGCTGTGAGAATATTTTCAGAACAAAGAAACGGATTTTCCCGTTCGTTCGATATTGCAGCAGCGCTTGCTACAAGAAAACTTGAAAGCCACTTGACCATACTTGGTACAATCGGTGGTGTAGCGCCATTCTTAGGTTTGTTTGGTACAGTTGTAAGAATTCTGTATACATTCCAAGATTTGGCTGTTCAAGGCAACCAATCCGCAGCAGTTGCTATGGGTATCGGTTCAGCATTGATTGCTACTGCCTTCGGTCTTGGGGTTGCTATTGTTGCGGTTATATTCTATAACTCTTTTCAATCAATTGTTAAACGTTACGAAGATGATTTTCAGTTAATAAAATTACTTTTCTTAAGTTTTGTTGACTCAGAAGATGAAACCACAATTACATCTCCTACATCTAACGCTATATAAGGACTAAATAAGATGGCAATGAATTCTAAAAAAGGTAAACTTTTTACAGAAATAAATATAACACCGCTGACAGATATTTTTCTGGTGCTTTTAATTATCATGATGGTTGTCGCACCGACATTCCAATCAATGGATAATAATATTTCAGTACCTGAAATAAATAGCGGAATTGCCATTGAACAGAATAAAGTCGAAGTAGCTATTACAAAAGAAGGTTTGATGTTTATCAACGGTAAACAGATAACTTCAGATCAATTGGTTGATGAGCTTTTAGCGATAAGAGATATGCTTGAAAAACCTGAAGTGGTTGTAAAAGCAGATTCTCAAGTGAAAAGTTCGGAAATCATGAAAGTAATGAATGCTGCACAAGATGCAGAATATAAAAAATTAATCGTTGCCGGTGAACCTTTATCAAAAAAAGAACAAAAAGAGCTCAAGGAAGACAACGAAATCAGAGGGTAATAATAAATGTCCAGAAATCGTGATACATTCAATGAAATAAATATAACACCGTTGACAGATATTTTCTTAGTTCTGTTAATTATAATGATGGTCATAGCACCTTTGCTTGATCAGCAGGGTTTGAATTTGACTGTACCGGAGATGGTTGATCAGGAACAAGTAAAAAATGATGAAACAAAAATTCTTTCAGTTTCAGTATCTGCTGATGACAGGTATTTTATTGAGGGAGAAGAAGTTACAGCTGACAATTTGGAAAGTACTCTAAAACAAATTGCAAAGAATTATCCTGACGGGATGATGATTGAATCAGACGGCGATGCAACACACGGTGCCGTTGTCAAATTAATGGATAGCGCAAGAAATTCAGGTATAACAAGTATTTCGGTAACAGAAGTATAAAAAAATCGGATTTAAAAAATCCGATTTTTTTTAGTAATCCGTTCCGTATAAAATCCTTCGCATTTCTTCAACATTTTCATTAATCTTATAACTGTTGCCGATTGTATTAAGTTCAGTTCTTGCATTGTCGATATATGGACTTAAACTCAAACCGTAATCGTTTGCTCTTTGCTGCATACAATCTATTATTCTGGTCCCGTATACTTTTCTTTGTCTTCTGTTCGCGTCATTCAAAAAGGATTCAATAAAGGTTTCACCGTATTGTTTACCATAGGTAGAATCCCACTTATTCATAACTTCAATAACGTTATTTTTTTCTATTTTTAGTAATGCACGTTCAAACCCAATATTATCAGTACCCAAACCATCTATGGCATCGTATAACCAATCGCAGATTTCATTGACCTCTTGAGTATCAGCTTTAGGAACCTGAGCCAATAAACGCAACTTTTCATTTTCTTGCTTCATCGAATCAAGCTGAAAATCGCGTCTGCGCTGAGCTTCAGCCATGATAGAATCCTGCTTAGCTTTATCAGCCTTTGCCTTTTCAGCATTAGCCTTTGCTATTTTTATACGTGGTAAATCATCCGGATCTATACTGAACGGGCCGTTTACTGACATTTATTCTCCTTTTACTTAATATGAGTACAATCGTGCTTACATATATAAAAACATTTTTTAAAGAAAAATTGACTAAATTAGCACTATATTTAACATTTAGCAATATTTTTTAGCAATTAATACTATACATTTTTTGTATTTTTGAGATATAATAAGATAGGATTTTATTATTGAGAGGTTAGTTAAATGAATAAAAGTCAATCTGCAGGTATGTATATAGTATTAGCCATTGTTGTCTTAGTGTTTGTATCGTCTGTGTTTATGGCAGGGCCTGTAACAAGCACAAGTGAGCTTTCATATTCAAGTTTTGTTGAAAAACTTGCGAATAAAGAATTCAAAAAAATTGAAAAAGCAGATGACTATTTGATAGCTATTCCGGTTGAACAACCAGGAGAAGAAAAAACAACTACTGAGCAGAGTCCTTTCGGGATGGTAGAAAAGAAGGTGCCTCAGGTTCAATATAAAGTTTTGACACCAAATGATCCTGATCTTATGAAAAAACTTGAGGCAGCTGATGTTGAAATTGAAGTAAAAAAACCTGCCGAATCCTCTCAAATGTTAGGGATTTTAGGCTCACTTCTTTTGCCGCTTTTATTTATAGTATTTTTGATTGTAATGGCAAAGAGTATTCAAGCCGGCGGATCTCAGGCCATGTCTTTTGGGAAAAGTAAAGCAAAAATGTTGCTGGACAGTAAAGTCAAAACAACATTTAAAGATGTAGCCGGGATTGACGAAGAAAAGAAAGAGCTTGAAGAAATTGTTGATTTCTTAAAACATGGCGAAAAATATATTAAACTTGGCGCAAAAATTCCAAAAGGAGTTTTACTTGTAGGTGCTCCCGGTACCGGTAAAACACTGATGGCAAAAGCTGTAGCAGGTGAAGCCGGAGTTCCGTTTTTCTCAATAAGCGGTTCTGATTTTGTTGAAATGTTTGTAGGTGTCGGTGCAAGCCGTGTAAGAGATTTGTTTGAACAAGCCAAAAAACACCAACCCTGTATTATATTTATTGATGAAATTGACGCAGTAGGACGCCAACGCGGTGCAGGCTTAGGCGGCGGACATGATGAACGTGAACAGACATTAAATCAGTTGCTTGTTGAAATGGACGGGTTTGATGAAAATGTCAATATAATTGTAATAGCTGCAACTAACAGACCTGATATTCTTGACAATGCATTACTAAGACCGGGAAGATTTGATAGGCAGATTGTAATTAACCGTCCTGACATTTTAGGAAGAGAACAAATTTTACAGGTTCATGCAAAAAATAAACCTTTAGCAAGCGATGTTGAACTTAAAGTTCTTGCAAAAAGAACTCCGGGCTTTACCGGGGCAGATTTACAAAACTTACTGAATGAAGCTGCATTACTTGCTGCAAGACATGATCAAAAAGAAATAACAATGGAAAACCTTGAAGAAGCTATCGACAAGGTTATGGCAGGACCCGAAAAGAAAAGCCGTATTATTTCTGATGAGGAAAAAGAAAATACTGCATACCACGAGGTTGGTCACGCACTTTTAGCAAAACTTTTAAAAAATACGGATCCTTTGCACAAAGTTTCTATAATTCCAAGAGGTATGGCTCTCGGAGTAACAATGACATTGCCTGAAAAAGACCATTTGACAATGAAAAAATCACAACTTTTAGATAGGATAACCATGACACTTGGCGGTAGAGTCGCAGAAGAAATAGTTTATGGTAAAGATTCAATCACAACAGGAGCCTCAAATGACCTTGAAAAAGTTACCTCTTTAGCTCGTAATATGGTTACAACATACGGTATGTCCGAAAAAATGGGTAATTTGCAATACGGCAAGAGTGAAGAGCATGTTTTCATGGGACGTGATTTCGGACATACAAGAGATTTCTCGGAAGAAATTGCCGCTGAAATTGACAAAGAAGTGAAAAAGATTGTAGATGAGCGCTATGAGATAGCTAAAAAATTACTTTTAGATAATAGGGATATGCTTGAATATATTTCTAAAACGTTGCTGGATGAAGAAACAATTGACGAAAAACGTTTCGTCGAATTAATGGAAAAAGTACAAAGTGAAAGGTCATAAAACTCTTTACGCACTTGAAGTTTCCGTTTTTAATACGGAGGAAAATTTCAAAATTGCGAAAGACTTTTTCAAAACCGGTGACTATATGTCGCTTGTGGAAAAAGCCAATAGTTCTGCCTGTGATATTTTAAGTTTAAAATTTAACATAAATAACGAAGAACAAATTCCAAAAGCGGAAAAAATCTTGGAAAATCTTTTACCAAAAATCACAAAACCTCTGATGATTAATGGCATTAATGACAATGACACTCTAAATGTAAAATTGTTATTATCCTTAATTGAAATATTAGAGAAAAGTTCTATCATCTCATACGCGAACGAAAACACATATCGAGAAATCATACCACATGTAATCAAAGGTAATCACAAGCTCATTTTAAAAAGTCCAATAGATATAAATTCCTGCAAAGAACTAAATATTCTTGCTTGCGAAATGGGCTTACCTTTAAAAAATATAATAATAGACACAGATATCGGTGGGCTTGGCTATGGCTTAGACTATGGTTACAGTATAATAGAAAAAATAAAACTTGAAGATGACGAATACCTTAACACCCCGATAATAAGTTTTGTATGCCGTGAAAGTTTGAAAACAAAAGAAGCACTGCAGGATAATTTTTCAAAAAGCTGGGGTAATCTGCAAACTCGTGCACAAATGTATGAAATCGCCTCTGCCTCAGCGGTTAAAGCCGCAGGTGCAGATATTATAGTTATGTATAATCCTGATAATATAAAAATCATGAAAGGACTTTGGTAATATGCACCTATCAGGACTTGAAATTTTTAAATACCTGCCTGCGTCAAAAAAATCGGAGCATACCAATTGTAAGGAATGCGGATGCCCGACATGTATGGCATTTGCAATAAAACTTTCACAAAAACAGGTTAATTTTGACAGGTGCAAATATATGTCTGACGAACTCAAAAAACTTTGTCAGAAAAAAATGAAATCACCACAAAAAACAATTAAAATTGACGGTCTAAAAATTGGCGGAGAAAACGTATTATACAGGCACGAAAAAAAATTTATAAACAGAACTGTATTTGCCATAATTTTAGATTGCAAATCACCCGATTTTGAAAAAAAACTAAACCGGATAAGAAAATTTGAAATAAAAAATACAAATGAAAAGTTGAAAGTTGATTTGGTTATTCTCAAAAATGGAGAAAACTATAAAGCTAAAAATTTATGCGATGAGATAGTGTACATTGACGAAAAAGATTTCTCAAAACTTTCAATAAAAAAAATCGTTGACGGGAATTTTAAAAAAACAGCTGAAAAACTCATCGAAACACGCACAAAAGCAATTGTTGACAGAAATGAGAAATATTCCGATCCTGTTTATGTATATTTCAAATCAACACAAGATAAACTCGCTTTATGCGCAAAAGCAAGCTACTATTTGTGCAAATACGCAAACATGCTCGTTTTTGAAGATTTTGATGAAAGCCTTTTTTCTACGTTAATAACACTAAGACAGAATATATTCACAGACCCTCAAAAGGCACTCCAAGTTGAACCTAAAATCTATGAATTTAATAATCCTGATGAAAATTCAATAGTTTTTATGACAACAAATTTTGCACTTACATTTTATGCTGTGGCGAATGAATTGGAAGATTTGAACATTCCGTCATATCTTATTGTAACCCCTGCCGGAGGAATGAGTGTTTTAACCGCATGGTCAGCGGAAAAGTTTACAGCCAAAATGGTTGCAAAAACTCTTAAGAAATTTGACCTTATAAATAAAGTAAAAACACGTAAAATAATAATCCCCGGACTTTTAGCGCATATGAAAGATGAACTTGAAAAAGCTCTTCCTGAATTTGAAATAGTAGTTGGTACAATTGAAGCATACTCTATAGGCGAGTTTGTTAAGACTCAACTTCAATAGAGAAATAACCTTGAAATAATGCACTATTATTTCATTTCAAAATCATCAACTATTAACACCTGAATTTCGCCCGGCATCATCTTTACTTTAAATTTATCCTTCTCAGCCACAGGAGTAGATTCCATCTGAATTGGTATTGTAAGCATTGAATCATCAAAGTGAGGAACCTTTATTGAAGCCTCATTAAATGCTCTAAAATTCATATTACCAAACACCAAAATTGTTGTTTTGTTATATGACAAAGCGTAAGCAAACACTTCCGAATTATTAGGCTTTAAAATTATAAATTTACCGTTTGCTAAAATAGGCGCAATGAATTTTTTAAAGTTGTTAGCTACCGAAAATTCGTTTTTTAAGTTCAAATCCTTCCCGCCAGGCTGACGAGAGAAATTAAATATATCTAGCTTTCCTCTGTGGACAAAATAATAATCATCATCAGTGTATGTTTTACGTGCTTTTTTGTTAGCCCACAGATATATATAATTATCCCCTGAAGGGAATCCGTCGACGAAGTAAGAATTTACGGGAAGTGTTGAATTTAACCACATAATCATACTGCTGTATGCACCACCATTTATAAGCACAGGGCTCAACTCATCATGAGTGGAAAAACTTCCGATTACAGATTTTGGTTGTTCAAATTTTGTTTTCAAAGAATTAGTAAACTTAACATGGTTAATTAATTCAGATGCCGTACGCCAATCCTTCATATTAAAATAACTGCCGTAAAATCCGTCAAAACCGGCTTTTAAAAGCTCATCATACGGAGTAAAAACAGCTTTTGGAGCCGCAGGTTCCGTCCAAGAATCGGAAGCCTCAGCCAACCACATAAATTGAGGGTCTTTTTTTCTTGAATAATTAATCAATTCTTCCCAGAATTTTGCAGGCTTTGTCGTCGCAACATCAGCTCTAATTCCGTCTGCACCCAAATCCATCACATAATCAACAAATGATTTGTATAAGTTGTATACACCGGTATTAATATTGTTGCCTTCTCCGGCATCCAAAAGTCTCACGTCCGTCCAATCAGAAGGAACCACAGGCTGACCTGAAGAATCTTTTACAAATAATTCCGGACGTCTTAAGTATAAATCATAAGAACCGCAAGCCGGAACATCAATAATTACACGAATTTTTCGTTTATGAGCTTCATTAATAAATTTTCTTGCCTGTTCTTCCAGCGAAAGCGCCGTACGCTCACTTTTCAACTGCGGGTTCAATTCATTAAAACTCACAGGTGCATAAAGAGAACCTGCTGTTCCCAGGGCTTTTGTCTTTCCCACAGCCATAATCGGCATAACATGGATTGTATTTATCCCCAATGATTTTAACTCATCAAGCCTGCTTATTGCATTTAAAAAATTACCGCTTTCTTCGCCTTCTTCAGGCTCTATAATCCCATCTTTGTTAATATCTTGAGCACCAAAAGTTCTTAAATTTATTTCATATATTATTGCATTATTAGCCAAAAATAATGACCTCAAATCATTTACCCAAACATCTTCTGCAAAAGATGAACTTACAGAAAAATATAAAGCTAAAACTCCAATTAAAAATCTTTTAAACATAACATTCCCCTTCTGAATACATATTAACAAAGCATTGAATTTTTTGCAAATCTATCTTGTATACTTTTTGTTTTTTAACTCGTCAGGCAAAAACTGCTGATAAACTTCGGGTGCGTCATGTGTATAAATATAACCTGTACCAAAACCGTAATTTTTAGCATCTTTATAGTGTGCATCACGAAGGTGCATAGGCGGGGGAAAATCCTTTCCTGAATCAATATCCGAAAGTGCCTCATCAATAGCACATATAGCTTCATTGGATTTTTTAGCACGAGCCACGTAAATCACAGCTTCTGCAAGAGGAATTCTTCCTTCGGGCAGCCCCAATAATTCAACGGCTTTATAGGCATTAACTGCAATATTTAGTGCCATAGGATCCGCAAGCCCAACATCTTCGGCAGCACAAACAATTAAACGCCTTGCAATAAATCTTGGATCTTCACCAGCTGCAATCATCTTTGCTAAATAATAAACGGCCGCATCCGGATCACTTCCCCTTAGACTTTTTTGAAAAGCAGAAGCGCAATCATAATGTTCTTGAGATGAATATCTGGTATTTCTTTTTTGGCAAATGGTTTCAATAATTGCAACTGTTAAATTTCTTCTGTTATCTTTTAAATCACTGGCAAAATACGCATTCTCAACAATATTTAAAGCATATCTTGCATCTCCTCTTGCAAGATTAACAATAAAATCAATAACACCGGACTCACAATCCATTGCAGTGTAATTTTGGGCCAAATACGCAAAACCTTTTTTAATAATTGCTTCCATGCTTTTATCATCAATGGAATTAAGCCTAATAACCTGAACTCTTGACAGAAGTGCCGGAATAACCTGAAAAGAAGGATTTTCCGTAGTTGAACCTATGAGGAAAAAAGTTCCGTTTTCAAGATGAGGCAGCAGTGCATCCTGTTGAGTTTTAGAATATCTGTGAATTTCATCAATAAAGAGAATTGTTTTTTGTCCGGCTCTTAGAGCCTCTTTTGCACTTTCAACAGCATCTTTTATATCTTTAACCCCTGATGTTACGGCAGATATTTCTATAAAATTTGCACTTGTTTTAGTCGCAATTAATCTTGCAAGAGTAGTTTTTCCACAACCGGGAGTACCCCAAAAAATCAAAGAAAACAACCTGTTTGTTTTCAAAAGATTCAGAATCGGACTATTAGCTGAGACCACATTACTTTGGCCCAAAAAATCGTCTAAAGTCTTTGGCCGAAGAATCTCTGCCAAAGGTATTTGTTTGTTTTGGTTTTCAAGTTCCGTAAACAAATTATTCATAGTATAATTGTAACATTAAAAGGAGTATCTGTCGAATGAAAAAATTTCTAATTGGCCTATGTATAGTGTGTTTAGCATTTTTTGCAGGTTTGTCTATTTATAATCGAAATAAAAATCAAACGAAAAACAATGCAAACGCCCAAAAAGTAGAAATTACCTTTTGGACGCTTCAAATGAGTGATTTTACCGAATATATTAAAAATGTAATTAATGAATTTGAAGCTGCAAACCCTGACATTAGGGTAAACTGGATAGACGTACCGTTTTCAGAGGGCGAAAAACGCACTCTGGCATCTGTTTTGAGCGATAATCCGCCGGATCTTATAAACTTAAATCCCGACTTTTCGGCTCTACTTGCTCAAAAAGGAGCACTGGAAGAAATATCACCTGAATTTACTCAGCAATATGTTCCGGAAATTATGGAATCATTAAAATATAACGGCAAAATATATTCGCTTCCTTGGTACGCAACATCTGCAATAACGATATATAACAAAGATTTATTTGAAAAAGCACAAGTAGATGTTCCCAAAACATATAGTCAAATGGGCCAAATTGCATCTGCAATGAAAAATAAAACAAACGCATATATTTGGCTTCCAAATATTTCCGAAAATGATACTATGCTAAGAATTTTGAATAAATACGGAATATCCACCGAACAAACAATCGCTTCGGAAAAATCAGTCCAAGTATTTGAATTTTTCAAAGAACTTTATACAAAAAATCTTTTACCCAAAGAAACCATAACCCAAACACACCGAGAAGCCCTTGAAAAATACATGTCTGAAAATATTGCAATGTTTCAAGCCGGCGCTAATTTTCTGAATATGATAGAAGAAAACGCTCCAACAGCTTATTCTCATACCGATGTTTCACAGCAATTAACAGGAGATTTGGGGCAATATGATTTCTCCTTGATGAATTTTGTAATTCCATCAAGAGCCAAAAACAAAAAAGAAGCCCTGAAATTCGCATTATTTCTAACAAATAACAAAAATCAATTAGAACTTGCCAAATTAACCAATATAATTGCCGTAAATAATGAAACTTTGAAAGATTCCTTCTATACAAAATATTCACAAGATGACTTGATGTCAAAGGCCAGAGTTATAAGTGCAAAACAACTAAAAAATGTAAAACCTGCACTAAAATCTCAACAAAATCAAAAAGAAATCAATACCCTTATAAATTCTGCAACACAGGAAATTTTACTTAACAAAGAAGATACCCTTTCCATACTGAAAAGGGTATCAAAAAACTGGAAATTGCTTAACAGCGACAACAAAAATGTCCAAACATCGGCATCGGCGCCCCAAACATAAATGGAGACGACCAAGCTGAATAGTAACCAAAAGTCCCAAAGGTAGGAACTATTGGCGTCATAAACATAGGAGTTGTAGCTAAAGCAGCACCTGTCATACCAATTGATGTCATAAAAGGATTACCGCCTGTAAAAGTATTCATAACGCTATTCATGGTAGTACCCAAATAGCTGTGTGTAGTATGGTCAATTGCATTTCCTAAAAGTGCATTCCCAACGCCCATAGTTGTTGTACCCAAACCGTAAGCGACCGCCTGTTGAGTATTTGCACCATTATTCTTGGCATCTAAGTAATTAACAATACCATTTAATCCCGCAAGACCTGCCTGAATTCCTGTTACTGTATTAGAAAAACCCGGGTTATATCCGCACCAATATGACATAAATATATACCTCTTTTTATATACTCTATATATATAAACACATGTAAAACAGGCAAAATTGCCATGATTTTGGGGTAATGTTAAGTATTGTTACAAAATTGATTTAAAAAATTAAAGTTTAACATCAAATAAACCGATTAGATTAGTACAAGGAAAAAAGGGATAAACTGATGAGTCTTAATGTAAATTACACTCAAAATTTCAAAACCGGCATTGATACTTCTATTTTAAAAGAAGTATCTGCCGAAATCCTTAAAAGAGCACAAGCAAAAGCCATGAATGCTCAAGGTACTTCAGCAGGAAATATTTTCAAATCATCAGATTTAGGTTTAGATTTATATCAAGGGAAATTGGATAACCAAACAGCACGTCAAGTTGCAATGAACAACTCTGGCATGCAAATTCAACTTAATCAAAATGTATTGAATTCAATTAAATTTTTGAATTCACAAGCAGCTCAAAAAGTTCAACAAAACGTCGAAGGTAAAATTGCATTTTCAGTTTATGAAGGCGCAGATGTTCAAAAAGCTGCCGAAGCTCCAAAATTCAATTCTATTGTTAGTTTCAGCACAGCAAAAGACAAAAAAGGTTCAAATCCTTTTTATCACGGTGAACTTTTGGCTAACGGACACAAAAAAGAAGAAAAACCCGAAGAAATTAACATTTTTGGTTAATAAAAATCTTCATCCTCTGTGTCTTGATTAGTATCAATTATTAAAGATTCCTCAATTTTTTTAATTTTTTCATCAAGATCCCCTTTAGGTATATCCTTTAGGGTTATCTTTTTTTTCTTGGCATTAATAACATTTGCAACATTCATCATTGCAAGAGAATTCAAAGTTGCACGTAAGACAGCACTTTGATCCATATATTTATTTTCTTGTTCAGGTTCATCATCCTCACGTTTTTGTTGAGCAAAATACTCCCCGCCTTGCCCCATTTTGTCATCTTGAGTCCTGGCAGCGGTACCCGATATATCGCCACTTTTAAAGTTAAACGATCCACCGATACCAAAAAATCCTGCTGACCTGTTGTCGACCATACCTTATACCCTTTGTGTTTATTAGATTATAAACAATCTGATGTAATTTTAACTCCACTAAATAAATTAATTTGCTATTATGTAAAAAATTATTTACATAATACAATTATAGAGTTTTTATTGAAAAACTCAATTAAATATGATATTATGATAACATAAATAGTTTTAGGAAAGGCATCATATGAAAAAGGTCAGCGCATTTACATTATCCGAGTTAATGATAGCTTTGGTTGTTTTAGGGATACTGTGTGCGATAGTTTTACCTGCTGCTAACCGAAACAATCCAAATCAAAATAAGATGATGATGAAAAAAGCATACAGTGCTTTTAATGATATAGTCAGCGAACTAATTAATGACGGAAGTAATTACCCCGTTGTGCATAATCTATGCCCTGATAATGGTAAAAATGGTTATATAGGGTTTGACTGTGGAGAAACTGATTCAAAATTACCTTATCTTTTTTCTCAAAAGTTAAATTCAGGAAGGTACCGTTACATATCGGAAGATACTATGAAAACAGATGCAAATTACTCGCGTACAGGTTTAACTGCTTGTAATGGATCTGACAACTCTTGCTATTTACTCAAATCAGATGACAAGATGACTTGGGCTTTTAGTAAAAAAACATTCACAAAAGGAAGTTACACCAGTAATATAACTATTGGTATCGATGTAAATGGAGACAAAAAGCCAAATTGTTATCAAGGCAGTACAGATGACAACTGTAAAAATAGGACTGAAAATTTTGATCAATTCAGAATACTATTATATACTGATGGCAAAATAAAAATAGATCCCGCTGATACATGGGCTATGGAAGCAATTAGCGTAAGCTCTGCACTAACAGATTGAATGGAGGAATATGAAAAAAACAGCATTTACATTATCAGAATTGATGATAGCATTAACGGTACTAGGAATACTGTGTGCAGCTTTATTACCTGCAATTTTAAGAACAACTCCTAACCAAAATAAAATAATGATGAAACGGTCTTATTATACAACCGCTAATATTGTAAGCGATATGATAAACAATCCCAACTTATATTCACCAGTAAGTTTATCGGGAGTAGCTTATGAAGGTTTTGATAATTTAGAAGAAGTTACATACAGCGGAGAAACATACGGCGGTTCAGGTAACGATGAAAATAATGGTTCATACTCAAAATTTATAGCTTTATTTGCCGCGCACATGAATATTGATGGTGAAATAAGTAAAACCTGTCCTAGCTCAGGTGATTCTGGTAGCACTGTAACTCCTGGAGGATCAGGAAGTAACCGAAAATATTGTAGGGTATATACAACTCCAGATGGAGTTGATTGGACGCTTATCACAACTTACAAGGTAGAAACAAACAAAACAATTAACTCTATCATAGTTGATGTAAACGGTGACAAAAAGCCGAATTGTTTGCAGGGAGATTCTGATGCGGATGCTGCTTGCAAATCCAGAACCGAAAATTTTGATAGATTTTCTATGACTATAAGTAACGACGGAACTATTACAATTCCTGAAGAACAATCTTGGGCTAGAGAAGCACTACAAGTAAGTTCCTCTCTAACAGATTAATTTGTGCTATAATAGATTTTATAAAGCAGCCGGATAATCGCGCAGAAATGTGAGGAAAGTCCGTGCATTCAAGGACAGACCGCCGGAGAAAGTCCGGACGATGTGAGTCGGTGGATAGGACCACAGAAATGTAGACTGCCGATGGATTCATAATCACAGGCGATGGTGCAACGGTGAGTTAAGAGCTTCACCAGTAATATCGAGAGGTATTAGCTAGGCAACCCCCGGTCGAATGCAAGATTAAATCGAAGGTTATAAAGGCTGTCCGCCCACTTCGGAAATATCGCTAGAGTTTGCGGGTAACCGCAATCCCAGACAGATGATTATCTAGAAACAGAACACGGCTTATGAACTGCTTTATTTTTTAAGGGCCCCCTACATAGAGGGCTTTAATTTTGAAATTAATCCTGAAAATTCATAACTTGACAAAATATGGAAAATAATATTTAATAAAAAAAAGGAGGATTATATGAAAACGATTACTACAAAAGCGGTTCAGATAGTCGCCCCCCCCCGATTCGAGCTCGGATCTTAGGTTTTAGTCAGCTTGACAAATTCGTAAATCATCAATATAATTCTGGTATGATGAATTGTGGTTTTAGAAAGTTTCTTGCTTTTACTTTGGCAGAGGTATTAATTACATTAGGTATTATCGGTGTTGTTGCGGCTTTGACTATTCCGACACTTGTTTCTAACTACAAACAACGGGCCTGGGATACTGCTGCTACTGTTTTTGAGAGAAAACTTGAAGAATCTCTTAAAGCCATGAATACTCAACAAACTCTTGCAGGTTATTCTAATACTCTTGATTTTGTTAATGAGTTGTCTAATCATTTTAAAATTACAAAAATTTGTCAAAATGATGATTTGATGTCTTGTTTTGAAGATAAAGTTATCTGGAGTAGCGAAGAAGTTGACATGACCAAAATCAAAACAGCTAAAAACTTTGGACAAGATGATTGGGATACTGATATTATTGGTGTGCAACTTGCAAATGGAACAACAGGTCTTATTGCCTACAATCCTGATTGTAAACAAAATCCTTATTCTAATCAAATTACTGGAACCTCTTGTCTTGCCATGCTTTATGATACAGATGGCTTTAAAACTCCTAACACTTCAGGTAAAGATTTGAGAAGTATCAATGTTTCAAAATTAGGTAGAAATTGTGCATTTGAACTTGGCGGGTCTTGTTTTGGTGCACCATTTACCCCAACTCCACTTACTAAGGCTGAATGTGAAGCTGAAAAAGATAGCCTTGGGATTAAAAGATGTTATTATGATGATGACTACTGGGCCGGAGCTGTAAAAGCCTGCGGCGGTGTCAGTAAGATGCCGACAATGGCACAGGTTGCAGAAATAGCAAACTATGTTTATAACACATCAGGCATAGGTGCTAAAGAAAATGTATTCAATTTAACCCTTGACCGTGATAAGGCAGCGGAATTAGGCTTCACAGGCTCATCCTTTTCCGTTTGGTCCGGTGAGGAGTATAGCAGCAACGGCGCGTCCACCCGCTGCTTCATCTCTACCTATACGAGTTGGAACTACTACATCCGCGGCAATAGCCTTCTACAGGCGGTTTGCCTAGGTGATTAGAAAATATTGACCAAAACTCAGTATGTTGTCGTGCCTTTGGTACCAGTTTGTCCTGGTGACTAATTATTTATATTCAATAATCCTCTTGTACTCGGGAGATTGGTTGAACTAATAACCTTGGTATTTAATATGTAAAGATTACTTTAAAATTGCGACTTTACAATGTTTTTGTGCTATAATTTTGCTATAGCAATGGGGAGAAAAGGAGAAAACTTTGAGTCAGCAAAATATTTTTGACGATGGGAAAATTGTTCCTGTTAATATAAGAGAAGAAATGAAGCGTTCATATATAGATTACGCAATGAGTGTAATCGTTGGTCGTGCGTTACCTGATGTACGTGACGGTCTAAAACCTGTTCACAGACGTATCTTATACGCTATGAATGAACTTGGTATGACACCTGATAAACCTTTTAAAAAGTGTGCACGTATAGTCGGTGAAGTTCTCGGTAAATATCACCCGCATGGTGACAGTGCCGTATATGAAGCACTTGTTCGTATGGCTCAAGATTTCTCTACAAGATATCTGACAGTTGACGGACACGGCAACTTTGGTTCTGTTGACGGTGACGGCGCTGCTGCAATGCGTTATACAGAAGCTCGTATGCACAAAATTACCCAATCAATGCTTGCTGATATTGATTGTGAAACGGTTGAATTTGAACCGAACTTTGACGGTTCATTGCAAGAACCTTCTGTTTTGCCTGTAAGGCTTCCTATGCTTTTATTAAACGGTGTATCCGGTATCGCAGTAGGTATGGCAACAAACGTTCCTCCTCATAACCTTTGCGAAATAGTTGACGGAACTGTTGCATTAATTGACAACCCCGATATTACCGTCGATGGGTTAATGGAATACATCAAAGGGCCAGATTTTCCGACTGCAGCAACTATTATTGGCTTGAATGATATTAAACAGGCTTATGAAACCGGTAGAGGCTCTATTAAAATGTCTGCTGTTGCCGGATTTGAAGAAATTGCAGGTGGCGGCGGAAGACAGGCTCGTACTGCAATTGTCATTACAGAAATTCCTTATCAAGTCAATAAATCAATGCTTATTGAAAAAATAGCAGAGCTTGTCAAAGATCAAAGAATTAACGGTATTTCTGATATTCGTGATGAATCTGACCGTGAAGGTATGAGAATTGTCATCGAACTGAAACGTGATGCAAAACCTGATGTTGTTAAAAATAATTTATTCAAATATACTCAACTTGCAACGACTTTCGGTGTAAATATGCTTGCCTTGTGCGGAAAGCAGCCACGTTTATTGAATCTAAAACAAGTTTTGGAAGAATTTGTTGAACACAGGGTTGAAATTGTAACAAGAAGAACTATTTTCTTCCTCAAAAAAGCTAAAATCAGAGCCCATATTTTGGCAGGTTTAATTATAGCTTTGGGTTCAATAGATGAAGTTATTGAAATTATCAAGAAATCAAAAACTATTGACGATGCAAGAACGGCTTTGATGTCAAGATTCGGTCTTGATGCAGATCAATCAAATGCTATTTTGGAAATGCAATTAAGACGTTTGACAGGACTTGAACAAGACAAAGTAAAAGCTGAATACGATGAGTTATTGAAGAAAATTGCCGAATACGAAGATATTCTTGCAAGCCGTCAAAAAGTTCTAAATATCATAAAAAATGAACTTTTGGAAGACAAAGAAAAATACGGTGATGACAGAAAAACTCAAATTTTACCTGAACAAGGCGAAGTAACTATTGAAGATTTAACTCCAAACACACCTATGGCTGTATTTATTACTCACCAAGGATATCTGAAACGAATTTCTTTGGATACTTTTGAAAGACAAAACCGTGCAACACGCGGAAAATCAGGCATCAAAACAAAAGAAGATGATGACATTCAACACTTCTTCACGGCAATGATGCATGACAAAGTTCTGTTCTTCTCATCAAAAGGAACTGTTTATAGCTTGAACGTCTATGACTTCCCTGAAGGCGGACGCCAATCAAAAGGATTGCCTATCGTAAATGTTCTGCCTATCGAACAAGATGAGAGAATTACCGCAGTTGTACCTGTAAGCACTTTCTCTCACGAGCTTAATTTAATAATGCTGACTAAAAAAGGCTATATAAAACGAATTGAGCTGGATAACTTCTCTAATATAAGAAGAAACGGTATTATAGCAATCGGACTAGAAGAAGGCGACAACTTGAATTGGGTTAAACTTGCAACTGCAAAAGATGAAATAATCATCGGAACCTCTTGCGGTATGGCAATCAGATTCCCGATACAAGATTTAAGACCTTTAGGCAGAAGTGCTCGCGGCGTAACTTCTATGAAATTACGCACAGGTGATGAAATTGTAGGTTGTGATATAGTTCCGAAAGACTACGATGCGGATTTGCTCGTTGTAACTTCTGACGGATTTGGGAAACGTACAAAATTATCCGAATTCAGAACTCAAAACAGAGGTGGTATCGGTCTTATTGCAACAAAATTCAAAACAAGTTCATCAAGACTTGTCGCACTGACCATAGTAAATGACAGTGATGATATAATGCTTGTCACATCAAACGGTATTGTCACAAGAATTAATGCAGGTTCAATATCCAGACAGGGACGTCCTGCAACAGGTGTAAGAGCTCAAAATCTTGTTGATAATGATTCTGTTGTATCAGTTAATAAGATTATCAATCCTGATGAAGATGATGTAACAATAAAATCAGAAACACCGGCAGCACCTGAACAGGAAGTTGAACAAACAAGTTTGTTAGACAACAATCAGACTGAATAACAAATTTATTAAAAACTTTTGATTGATATATGCCGCTTTGTTATAAAACAAACGGCATATATTTTACAGCGGATTATCCGTTACTTTTCCACAAAAAACTGTGACATACATAACGTTTTTGTTGGTTCATCCTTTGAAAAAACTTTCATTACATACGCACCCGGCTCAGATATAACTACATAATCATCATAATAATACATTTGATCATCTTTCAAATACGCTGAATAACTCCAATACAAGTTATAACCGAGCCGCATATAGTCATTATCTTTTTTAATTACTTGGATTTCAATAGAACGAGTTTTAATTTTTTTAGGTATTAAAACAAGGTAATAAATTCTTTCATTAGGCTTGAATTTAAAACTGTAATTCATAACATTGTCAACGGTTATTTTGTCATGGTTAAAAAGTATTGCAGCTTTATCTTTAGAGCAAGCACAAGTAGCAGTTAACAACAAAAAAAATGAAATTAAGCAAAGAACTAACTTCTTCATTTTTCCAGACTTCTTATCTTATCCTGAACTTGAGAAACATTATCTGCATCTTTATTATATTGTAAGAAAGCCTTATAATATTTTAACGCTTCAGCTTTATTGTTTTCAGTCTCATAAGCTATCGCCAAAGCATAATACGCGTAAGCATATTCTTTGTTAAATTCCAATACTTTGCTGAAGGATTTCTTAGCTTCTTCGTAATTTTTTTCATTTGCATACGCCAAGCCCAAGTTAAACCATCCGTCTGTATAATCAGGTTTCACTACAATTGAACGCTTGTAAAATTCGGCAGCCGTTTTATTATCTCCTTTAAGCCCGTAAATATTACCTATTTTCAACAAAGTAACTTCATCGTTAGGATTGATGTTTAGAGCCTGTTGATAATTTTGCACAGCTTTGTCAAAATCTTTTTTCCTGTAATTTTCATCACCTAAAAGAATCAAATCCTTACTTTTTGATAAATCTTTCTTTTGAGAAAGAACATCCCCATTATCATTCAAAGATATCGCAGGCAAATCATCTTCAGAATTTACAGATGCTACATCCTGTTGGCTGTATAGTGCTGAAATAAATTCACCGTACTCACTGCTGTACAATTCTTTTTCAGGGTTTAAGGCGATTGCTTTTTCGTACATTTCAGCGGCTTTTTCGTTTAAATCCAAACCACGATAGGCCTTTGCCAAGCCATAATAAGCATAATCGTCTGCTGAATCTTGAGATACAGCTTTTTGAAAATATTCTGAAGCCTTTGAAAAATCCTTCATCCCTAAAAATACAAACCCTTGAGATGTAATTGCCTTAGTCAAATTTGATTTTACAGTAGGATTATCCTTAACTGCAAGGACCTCTTGGTATAAAGCAATCGCTTCATTATATTGTTCCAAAGCATGAAGCGCAAACGCTTTATTCGTTTTCACCTCAACATCATCAGGCTTAACCTTTAACACTTCATCATAATATTTGAGTGCTGAAATATAATCCTTTTTAGCATGGTAACATGCTGCCAAATCCCGTTTTACATCTGTGTCGTCAGATTTTAAAGCAAGAGCCTTTTCAAAATTCGTTATGGCAGAATCATTATCATTCATACGTTTGTATACTATGGCCATATTTTTATATGCTCTTGCATCATTCGGGTAATTTTGTGCATAAATTTTATATTGAGTTATAGCTTCCGGATTTTTTTTCATGTCAGCTAAAAGATTAGCATAATCAAGCCTTACGGAATGAAGATTTGGTAGTTGTTTAAAAATAATTTCGTATTGCTCTAAAGCCATATCGTTGTTGCCAAGTTCTTGATATGCTATGGCCAAACTTACGTGAGTAGAGGTATTGTCGTTATCAGCTTCAACAGCCTTTTCAAGTATTTCCGCACCTTTACTGTAATCACCGGTTTTTACAAGTGCAATACCATAATTTGCATAATCCTTAAAATCAGAGGAGTTTTTGTTGTATAAAGCTGTATATTCTTTAACAGCTTTATCCGGCATATTTTGAACCAAATAAGCGGATGCTAAATTCTCTCTGGCCTCAAAGTGTTGAGGATAAATTTCCAAAAATCTTGAATAACTTGCAATAGCAGATTTGTAATCCTGCATTTTATACTGAGCATTTGCAATATTCAAATAATTATATTTATATTCGGGGAAAATCTGAATTGCCTTATTATAAGCTGCAAGAGCTTCCTGATACTTACCCAAAGTTTCGTAAATACTGCCGATACTTACATAAACAAACGCATCATTCGGTTTTAATTCAATAACCTTGGAATAAGCTTCTAAAGCCTTTTCATATTCACCAATCTCTGAATATATACCTGCAAGTTTTGTATAAAGCATACTGTCATTTGCAGACAAAGAGATGGCTTTTTGCAGCTTTTCTATTGCACCGGGCAAATCATTCTGATACTCTGCAGAACATGCCTGCTGGTAAAGAGCATTTACCTCAGGCGTCATATAAGCACAAGATGGTAAACCCGTGAGCGACATTAATAATATAGTGGATATAAAAAGATGCTTTCTGATTTTCCCTACTCCTCAGTTAATATACATTTTAGCAAAAAATTCATTTCATGTAAAGCGATAAAACCTATTTTAAAATTACTTCTTAAAGATTAATTCTAAAGAATTATTAAATTTGATATTAAACAACAAAAACTCGAATCTTTACAAAAATTTACATTCACATTCCGTTTATAGCGCAAGTTTTGATTTTATAGGTTTTTATACCACTAGAAAAATTTACGCTTACATGATATAATATACGCAGAGTTATATATAAAATGTATAGCTTAAAGGAAAAAGGAGTAGGATTCTATGACAACACTCGTAACAAAAACGGAAGACAAAAAAGTCAAATCCAAATTTAATGACGAGTTCGAAAACTACCTAAAGGCTCAATGTTTAAAAACAACATTTAACGGCTTGGAGTTGGAGACATTCTCATGGTACAAAAAAGTGTTAGGTTTGGCTTAACCAGAACTAAATACAAAAAGATTCTTTAAAATCGACCGTCATCGAAGGTCGATTTTTTAGCGTTAAGATAGTTCTCTTATAAGTTCATGAGCTTCTTCGCATTCGGGGAAAATTTCTACAGCTTTTTCAAGTTGTTTCAGCGCGGAATCATTATCTTCAAGCTTGGCAAAACATCTTGCACTGTTAAGCAAAATATTAACATTCATAGGATTTTTTTCTAATAAGTTGTTAAATATTGTGTTTGCCTGTGAGTAATTTTCAAGCTCATAATAACAAAGGCCCAAAAGATTCTCACAATCACTTGTTTTATCATATTCATAAGACTTTATAAGATACGGTTTTGCATCCTCGTATTCTTTAAGCAAAAATCTTACTTTACCTGCAATAAACAACAAAAACGGTTGATCATTTGCAAATTTCAGGGCGGAATCAATTTGGGCTTTAGCTTTTTCAAAATCTTGCAGTTGTATTTTATTCAAAGCAGAAAACCCCAGTGCATTTGGATTTTCCGGTTCTATAGACAAAGCCTTTTCATACATTTTGTCCGCTTTTTCAAAATCATTTGTAGCATGCAGATAGTTTGCATATTCAAAGGCAATAGAAAAACTTTTTGGATTAATTTTATAGGCATTTTCAAACTCATCTTTTGCGTAATCAAAAAGTCTTTTAGACAAATAAATAACACCCAAGTCCTTATGAGCAAATGAATGCTCCGGTTCAAGCTCTATAACCTTTTTCAATATTTTTTCAGCTTTATCAAGATCGTTAACCATAATACAAACGTGAGCAAATTCATAATAAAGTTCAGATGAAACATTACCCTGAATTAGTATTTTTTCAAATATTTCTTTTGCATATAAAGGCTGATTTATTTTCAGATATAAATTTGCGAGCTTGTGAGCCATAGTAACAGACTTCGGATTCATCATTACTAGATTTTTTAATATATTAACAGCAAGCTGGTATTCCCCGACAAGCTCATAACAGCAAACCAGATTATATTGAAAATTATGCTTTGCCGGAAACTGTACAATCAAATGCTTGTAATGTTCGATTGCAGATTGAATATCACCGGACTTAACCTCCGAAAGTGCAAGTGCAACAAGATAATTATCCAAAGGCTCCTTATCATAAGCTTTCCTAAAATATTCACAAGCCTCTTTATGTTTATTTTGGATTTGCAGAATTGATGCAATGTTAAAATACGTTAGAGAATTATCTGGGTCACTTTCACTTGCCTTTAAATAGTTCTCATAAGCCTTATCAAGATCACCTATTGTTATATAGCATGTGCCCAAGTTGTTGTAAATTTGAGAATGTCCTGGGTTCAATTCAAGAGCTTTTTCAAGATAATAAACACTTTCATCAAATTTCTTTATTGACATACCCGCAGTTCCTACAATGTAATAAATCGAATAGTCATCCTGAACCAATTCCAGTGCCTTTTTACCTAATTCAATAGCTTTTTCTGCCTCTTTTGATTTAACATATACAACACACAAATTTTTATATGCTTCGATATATTCAGGTCTTAGTCTTAATACCTCAAGGTACGCCGTTTTTGCATGCAACAGGTCATCCAAATTATCGTAACAGTTGGCGAGATAGAACCAGCTGGATGCATCTTGGGGCAAATATTTTACTACTGTTTCAAATATACTTTTTCCTTCTCTATATTTTTCCAAATTTACGTAACAAAGCCCTAAAAGTTTCATTGCCTCTATATTTTTGGGTTCTGTTTGTAAAAATTCTTGCAGTTTAACCTCTGCTTCTTCAAATTTATTATCCGCGATTAAGTTATTTATTTCTTCCATAACTTTTATTATACATTAAAAAAGTTTTAATGTATAATTCAATTATGAACATAAATCAGGAATTTGAGACAATAGCCGCTATTGCAACACCTATAGGAACAGGTGGTGTTGGCGTTATAAGAATATCAGGCAGTGAAAGCTTCAATATCTTAAGCAAAATCTTTGACGGGAAGCTGCCAAAAGCCGGAAAAATTTCACACGGGTGGATTAAAGATACCCAAACAAAGATTGATGAAGTTATAGTACTCGGATTTAAAAACCCGCACAGTTATACCGGAGAAGATGTTGTAGAAATTCAATGTCACGGAGGCATAAATGTTGTAAGAAATATTTTAGATCTGGTATTAAAAAACGGTGCAAGAATTGCAGAACGCGGGGAATTTACCAAAAGAGCATTTTTAAACAAAAAATTAGACCTGTCACAAGCTGAAGCCGTAGCCGACTTGATACATGCAAGGACACAAAATTTTGCAATCCAATCAGCAAAAAATCTTTCAGGTGTATTAGCCCAAAAGATAAACGAAATAAAGGGCAGACTTTTCAATGTTTTGTCAAGAATTATTGCAGGGATTGATTTTCCGGAAGATGTCAAAGAACCTGAATATGATTATTTAGTCAATGAATTTGAAGCAGCTTTAACCGAAATAGATAGAATTTTAGCCAGTGCAAAATCTTCCGACATACTAAGACAGGGCATTAAAGTTGCAATAGTCGGAAAACCAAACGTCGGCAAATCATCTTTATTTAATAAACTTTTAAATGTAGAAAGGGCAATAGTTACGGACATTGCTGGGACAACCCGTGATATATTAAAAGAAACTCTTGACATGGATGTTGCGGTTACCTTAATTGACACGGCAGGGATAAGAAATTCTGCTGATGTCGGAAAAGTTGAAGAAATCGGAATTGAGTTTTCAAAACAATCAGCCGACGAAGCTGACTTGGTATTATTTTTATATAATGCAAAAACAGGTATGGAAGATGACGACAGAAAAATTTATGAATTAATCAAAGAAAAAAATCACCTTGTAGTTGCAAACAAATCCGATTTAACCGATAAATATGAAGACCAAAATTCAATATACATTTCCACATTAACCGGAGAAGGTTTAGACAAATTAAAAAACAAAATCAAAGATATCGTTCACAATTTTTCGCTTGAAGACACTGAATTTATAACAAACAAACGTCAACAAGACTGCCTTAATAAATGTCGGCAAAGCTTGCTACAAGCCTTAGAAGCCGCAAAAAGAAATGAACTGCAGGATTTAATATCCATTGATTTAAAATCCGCCCTGCTTTCTCTTGATGAAATCACAGGTGAAGTCATAACAGACGACATATTAAACAATATTTTTGATCATTTTTGTATCGGAAAATAAATCACTCAAAACAAAACTCATCAATAGTAATTTCTTGAGCGTTTGGTGATGGCAAAAATTTCTGATAAAACGGAACAAATTTTGAACAATTATTATCCGGACCCATATATGGAAATACGAGCGAAGTAAGTGCTCCGGTATCAACAGGAACAACGTGCATATACAGATGTTTTATTGACTGACTTGAATCATTCCATTCAGGCAAAATTTTTGATGTTATAATACTATCAACAGTTGATTTGCCATTTCTATTTATGGCACTTCGTATTCTTTTAATAGCATTTTGAGTTGCAACCATAGGTGCAAAAACCATACCAACATTTTTATTTTTCAGCATAAAGGCTTTAGCTATATAGTCGTAATTAAAAACTTCATTAACCATTGAAGCTCCGGAAATTGCGCAATCATCGAGTAAAACCAGTGTAGAATTATTGGGTAATCTATTTATCGCACCGTCATATTTGACCAAATCAGGAATATACTTAAAATATATATTGTTTTTCATCGGTATATTGTTTACTTTTTGGAATTGATAATTTGCCACAACAAAACTTTTAGATGTCGATGGAATCAAAAAATAAACATTATCCATACTTTTTCCTTGCATTTTTAAATAATCAGCAAGTTTACTATAAAGTATTTTTAAATAGTTTGCATATTGCGTAGGAGTTACAATATTGGTCATTTTGTTTAAAAAATCAAGGTAATATTTGGGTAAAATTCCCTGTTCTGCTTTACTATTTTTAGATATATTATCAATAAAATCTTGAAAGTCTTTTCGAGAAATATTCAGAGGATTGAGATTTTTAGCTATACGTTCCGGATACTGCAATTTGTCAATACCGCCAATCATATTGTTTTCTATAACTAAAGGCTTGATACCAAGTTCATGCATTTTTCTGATAAGCGGTTCATTTAAAATATGTTCAACATTATCTTTTAAAGCCTTTCCATTATCTAATTTTAATGCATTTTTTATTATTTCGTATGTCTTATCTTCAAGACTTGTATCTCTGGATAAAAAATTATATCCGTTTTCAAAGTTTTTGATGTATATAGGACGAACATTTTCACCTTGTATATTTTTGTTAAAAAAATCTTTTGACAAATAATCTTTATATTCAGCAAGTAATTCCAGAAGCTCAGTATCAATAATTAAACCTTTCACTTTGGAACTATTAATTTCTTCGGGGGAATCAGTTTTAAAACCAAAATTTTTTAAGAATAGGTAATGAAAAATATTTGTCAAAGTAATTGGAATACCTTCAAAATAATTTTTGCTTTGATACATTTCAGTTAGGTTAGAAATTCTGTTTATGTCGTGTCTTAAAAGAGCTTCTTTCAAAGAGATGATACTTTTGTAATCCGAAAATTGAGTCAAAATTTCCATAACTTCATAAATATCATTCATTGATACTTGATTTTTCAGTTTTTTACGAACAGACTTTGCAATATTTTCTATATTTTCTGGTGAAATCAAATTCATGGATCGAATTATTTTATCATAGCACTCGTTAATTTCCTTACTTTTATCAAAAAGAACAACCTCAGATTTGGAATCCGCACCTTGAACAAAGACGTCGTCTTGTGCCAAATTTGCACCAATAAAAGAATTGTGAACAAAATTTGACCTAAAGTTAGGGTAAACTGTAAATGCGGAAATACTTTTAATATGCATAACAGCAATAATAAAAAATGTAAAAAATATTTTTGCTAGTATTGAAAATACCTGTCAAAATCCACATCATCAAAGCTGCAAAGCAGTTTAAATATATCATCATGTTCATCCATTCTTTGAAAATTATACTCATCAAACTTCCAATACTTCGGATTTATCCCCTTAACACGTACCACTTGAGCATCCTTTAAAATATTTAACTTTTTTTTAACCGTTTCGACAGGCAAATCAACAAGTTTAGCCAATTCAACAGCGGTAATCCCCTCGGCCTTTTCACATTTTTCGGGAGTCATAAACATCAACTCAAGGCCAACTTTTTTGAGCTCTTTATCTTCATATTCCAATTCGT